>JABDKZ010000253.1 GCA_013001935.1 Maribacter sp. | reverse complement strand
GTCTTGTCGCCAAATACTGGGCGATTTCCTTGGTCACCACGGCTGTCCTTTCCAAGGTTGTACCCTCAGGCATATCAATCACCACCTGAAACTCGTTTTTATTATCAAAGGGTAACATTTTTACGGCCACTGTCTTGGTAAAAAACAAACCGACCGAAGCCAACAATAAGAAAAATGTAATACCCAAAAACAACCATCTTTTCTTTTTGTTCTCTATCAGTGGTTTTTCGAACCTTTCATACATGCGATAGATAAAAGAATCTGTCATGGGTTTTTCTTCCTTCTTTTTCCCTTTCTTTTCTTTTTCCCTTAGGAAAATATAACCTAAATAGGGCGTTATTGTCAAAGCAACGAATAGTGACAATAGCATGGCAATTGAAGCTCCAATGGGCATTGGACTCATATAAGGCCCCATTAAGCCGGAAACGAAGGCCATAGGCAACACAGATGCTATTACCGTGAATGTTGCTAATATGGTCGGATTGCCCACTTCATTTATCGCATATAAGGCAGCCTGCTTAAATGGCAAGCGCTTCATTTTGAAATGGCGGTGCATATTCTCGGCAATAATGATCGAATCATCCACAACAATACCTGTAACAAATACCAAGGCAAAAAGTGTGATTCGGTTTAAGGTATAATCGAGCATATAATAGCTCAATAAAGTCAAAGCGAAAGTGATGGGTACAGATAAGAATACCACCAAACCACCACGCCAGCCCATGGCCAACATGACCACAAAAGTAACCGCAATTATAGCCCCTATAAGGTGCAGTAACAGCTCGGAAACTTTATGTGAAGCTGTCTCCCCATAATTTCGGGTCACCTCAACATGAACATCATCAGGAATCAAGTTCTTCTTAAGATGTTCAACTTTGTCAAGGATAATATCAGATATCTTCATGGCATCAGCACCCTTACGTTTTGCAACGGATATGGTCACCGCAGGATATTCCGAGTTGAACTTTTGCGCCTTTGTACTGGCCTGACCAAAACCTAAGGAAACATAATCTTTAGGTATCTCCGGACCATCCTCTATGCTGGCAATCTGCTTCAAGAAAATCGGCTTATTTTGCTGAACGCCAACTACTAAATTTGCTACATCATCTACCGATTCCAGGAAATTACCAGTTGTAACCAAAAATTCGGTGTCGTTCTTATCAAAGGAACCACTGCCCAGTTGCTGATTATTGGCGCGTATCATTTGGGCTACAGCTAGAAAATCCAATCCGCTTTCTGCCATTTTCTCCTTATCAAGAACAACACGCAATTGCCGATTTCGACCACCAATTTTTTGGGTAGCGGAGACATCATTGATCTTCTCTATCTCATTGGTTAGCTCTTGGGCAATTTGCCTGATTCTATAGTCATCATAGGTCTCGCTCCACAAAGTCAGCCCCAACATGGGCACATCGTCAATAGCCCGAGTTTTGACCAGAGGAAAAGTTACCCCCTCAGGCATAATATCCATATGCTTATTGATCTCGTTATAGAGCTTTACAAAAGAACGTTCAATGTCCTCACCAACATAAAATTGTACAATGACCATTCCCTGTTCCTTCATCGAGGTTGAATATACATACTCAACACCCTTGATGTTCGAAATTAATTTTTCCAGGGGTTTTGTAACTCGTGATTCTACCTCAGTCGGACTTGCACCTGGATATCCTACAAAAATATCCGCGATAGGCACATCAATCTGTGGCTCCTCTTCCCTCGGTATCAAAAAAGAACTATACACCCCAATGATCATGAAAACGATCATCAAAAGCACGGTTAATTTGGATCCGATAAATGACTTGGCAATTTTACCAGCTAATCCTTCCTTCATTCTATTGTGTATTAAATTTTTTGGCGTTCGGGCGGGCTTTCGCCAGTCGCTTTTTTAGTTTTGTCATTGCGAAGTAAATTTTAATTTACTGCGGCAATCTTTATTTCTATCTGTAGATTACTTCGTCGTTTTCTCCTCGTAATGACATTGATTTTTCAAAAGAGCTCCAACAATGGCTCAATCCCTAACGCAATTCCGATTACTGGATATTGATCTTCGCTCCATTATACAATTTGCCTTCAGCGGTTATAATGTATTGCTCATCTGATGAAATTCCCGAGAGTACTTCTACCTTATCACCAATAGTACGCCCTAGTCGCAGCCAACGCAAGAGGGCGGTATTCGTTTGGCTTACCGTATATACCCCGGTTAATTGCCCTTTAGTTACTATTGCCTCTTTATGCAGCATTACCGCCTGTTTGTTTTCATCGGTTTCAACAGGAAAGCGTACCTTGGCATACATGCCAGACATTACTTTGGCGTCAGTTTTGTCCAAAATAACTTTTACCAGATATTGGCCACCAGTATTTTTTGCTGAAGTACTCACTTCCATTACTTTAGCCTTCACAGTTTTATCTATGGATTTTAATACCACATCAACATCAGTATTGGCTTTTATTTGAAGTATTTCTGACTCTGGAACCATGGCCAGGACTTGAAATTTTCCTGGAGATTCAACCTCCATAAGAGGCATTCCAGGATTCGCCATATCGCCAACATTTATGAATTTGTTTGTCACCGTGCCACTGAAAGGTGCACGAATATTAGCATAAGAAAACTGGGCATTTACCTCGTTCTTCATTTGTTTTGCCCCTTCTAATCTGGCTTTCGCCATAGTATAATTGGCCGTAATATCATCAAGCTCTTTTTGCGAAGCACTATTCTCATTGAACAGAGCCGTAAACCTCTTAAAGTCTTTCTCTGCATTGTTATAAGCGGCAGATGCCTCAGTTATACCGGCATTCACTTGGGCCAATTTCGCTGACAGATCCGCATTGCTGATGCTGATAAGTTGCTGCCCCTTACTTACCTTCTCACCAACTTGCACATATATATTGTCAACATAACCCATCATTCGGGTGCTTAAATTGGCACTGTTAACAGCCTCTACCTTACCGCTAGTTGTCAAAAACGATCCGCTGCTCTCTTGTGATACCTCACTTACAGTTACAGTAACTGCGGGGGAATTATCAGCTACTGTTTTTTGATTTCCATCTCCACAACTAGTGGCAAAAAGAACTAAGGCAAACAATCCTATGCTATATTTATTTTTCATCTGTACTTTATTATTGCAGTTTTTTTATTCCTTGGTTAAAAATTGAACATATGCCATTGCATAATTGTGTTGAAAAATTGTTGCAAAAAATTCCAACTGCTTTTGGGCATATTGCGTTTCGGCCATTAACAAATCTGTGGTTTTTTCCAAACCTTGCTCAAATCGATTGGTTCTTATCCTTAGCGATTCCTTTGATTGTTGTAAGGCCAGGGCCGTAAGCTCCAGATTGTTTTTGGCATCCTGAAGCATACGTTTTGCCCTATTCAGCTCAACCTGACTTTCTGCCTTATATTGATTCAATTCCAATTTGGATTTTTCGTATTCCGCTTTGCTTTTCTTGGACTTCCCAAAACGTTTTGAACCTTCGAAAATATCCCATTTCAATTCCGCACCAAAAAGGTATCCATCGGCATCACCTTGAAACACTTCATCATCATGTAATTCATAAGTGCCAAAAGCGTTCAGGCGAGGAAGAAAACTCATCTTATCGGCCTTATATGCATGCTCATAAGCCTCAGATGCCGAGGAAATTGCTAGAATATCCTTTCTATTTTCAGGCAAACTTTCAAAATTGATGTCATTGGTATTTATGACCAAAGAATCAGAAGGCTGCAAGATTTTGTAGCTTTCATCGTTCATCAAAACCGATAATTGATTCGACGCATTTTTAATGTTACTTTCAGCGTACTGTAATTGATTATCAATTTCGGTTACCCGTACCTCAACGGCCAAAACGTCTGCTTTTTGCAAGTATCCTTGCTTAAAACTATTGTTTGCCAAACGTTTATTTTCAAGTGCTGCCTTTTTGGCCTTCTTCAAGACATCTACAGTTTTGTATGCCAATTGCAATTGCATATAGGCTTTATCTACCGTTAACTGTATATAATCCTGTTTTCGTTCCGACTGCAATTCAGTAGCATTTAATTTAGCTCTGGCCGCCTTACGCTGATAAAAGCCATCAAAATTCAATAGCGGTTGTTGCACCACTATTCGTGTGGCATAGTCTTCAATCTGATTTGGATCATTCAGCAAAGCTGGATTAAAATCGGCTTCAGTCAATATTTTCTGATTCAGTTTTGAGCCAAAAGCCATTAAAGGGTT
>JABDKZ010000244.1 GCA_013001935.1 Maribacter sp. | reverse complement strand
TTGGACACCCATTTCCAATAACCTGACCAAGAACCAAGAGCGTTTAACATTACCGATTATGGGGAAAAGACAAAGTTGGGATGCGGTTTGGGATGTCTACGCCATGTCTACCTATAATACGATTACCTCACTTTCAGAATCACCGATAGATGAAAATATCATCTTCGCAGGTACGGACGATGGGTATATACAATATACCACCACAGGTGGTGAAAATTGGACAAACCTAAACGTAAATGCACTTCCAGGCGTGCCAAGTACTGCTTTTGTGAATGATATCAAGGCCGATCTGCACGATTCCAATATCGCCTATGTGGCTTTGGATAATCATAAGTTCGGTGATTACAATCCGTATTTATTTAAGACGGTCAATGGCGGAAAAACATGGAGTGCCATAAACAACGGATTGCCAAAAGGCACCTTGACTTGGCGTTTGGTCCAGGATCATGTTAACAAGAACCTATTGTTTTTAGCTACGGAATACGGTATCTATGTTTCTTTCAACCAGGGCACGAAGTGGATTAAGTTTTCTAACGGATTACCCACTATTTCATTTAGGGATTTGGCCATTCAAAAACGTGAAAATGATTTGATCGGGGCTTCTTTCGGCAGAAGTTTTTATGTCTTTGATGATTACAGTCCATTACGGGAAGTTTCTGAAGAAATGCTCCGAAAGGAAGGGATGTTGTTCAAACCAAGAAAAGCACTTCAATATACGCCAGTAAGAGGAGGTAGCAGAAGTCAGGGAGGTGATTTTTTCTGGGCCGATAACCCGCCTTATGGGGCCGTTTTCAAATACTATTTGTCTGATGCCGACAAAAGCATGGCGGATAGTCGAAAAGAAAAAGAGAAGGATCTTAAGAAAGCCAAAAAAGATATTCCCTTCCCTGGATGGGATGCATTGGAGAATGAAAAAAACCAAACAAAGCCGACAGCTATTCTAGTGGTAAAAAATGCGACCAATGAAGTAGTGGCCCGTATAAATGGTCCCTTAAAAAAAGGGTTCCAGCAAGTTTCCTGGGATTTGACACAATCCATGCAAACGGTCCTTACCACCGCCGCTGAGCGTGAGGGTCGCCGAAGATTCCGTAGGGCAATTATGGTAGATCCTGGAAGTTATACAGTAAGCTTGTACAAATCTGTGGATGGAGTCGCCACCCAATTGGGAAACCCACAAACCTTTGAGGTAGAACGCATTCGCAAGAATGTACTAACGAATCCCAATGCCGATAAAATTGCCGACTACGCCCAGGACCTGAAAGAATTTTCCACAAAGTATGGGGTCACTATGAACGATTTCAATAAAGCTAGCAAAAAGGTAAAGGCCTTTTCAAAGGCTTTGAAATATGTGAGTGCCACACCAGGTACTTTAGAGAATGAAGTGGTGCAATTGCAAAAAACCATGCATTCTTTGAATGTTGCCTTATCTGGTAATACGGCCAAGGCCGAAGTTGGTGAAAAAGATGACCCAACGGTAAGTGATCGTCTTATGATAGCCCAGCGGGGGTTCTTTGGCAATAGTTATGGACCAACAAAAATGCAAATGGAAAGCTTGCAGTTGGCCAAAAAGCAGTTTTCAGGTATAATGCCCGAATTGTTCAAGTTTTTGGAGACGGATGTTCCGCGTGTAGAAAAACTACTGCAGGATGCCGGAGCACCACCTATAGTGGATTAAGGTATTAAGGAGAGTCTTGTTGAGTGCTGTTGAAATTTTTTTGACGGCACTCAGGCAGACTAGACTACTTGCACTTTGGAAGGCGAAATAAACAACGAACATGAAAAAAAGACAATTTCTAAAACGCATTGGCCAAGCAGCCATTCTGTCCCCATTTTTACCAATGGGCTTACAAGCTCAGTCAACGTATCTAGAAGAACCGTATCCCAAAGACGATGATACTGAATTTTGGAAGCGTATTAGAAAGGATTATGCGCTCAAACCCGATTATATAAACCTTGAAAACGGGTATTATAATTTTGCGCCACAACCTACGCTAAATAAGTTTATTGAGCATGTAAAAATGGTGAATTACGAAGCTTCCTATTATATGCGTACCGTACAATGGGATAATAAAAACAAAGTTGCGGCCCGCTTGGCAACTATGGTCGGTGTTAGGCCTGAAGAACTGATTATTACCCGAAATACCACGGAGTCCTTGGATATGGTTATTGGTGGGTTCCCTTGGAAAGAAGGTGATGAGGCTATATTTGCCGAACAGGATTACGGTTCTATGCAGGATCATTTTAATCAGATCGCCAAACGCTATGGAGTAGTGAATAAAATTATTTCCGTTCCCAATCATCCTGCCAATGACAAGGAGATTGTAAAGCTTTATGAAGATCAGATAACCGAGAAGACCAAATTGATTATGGTGTGCCAAATGATCAATATAACCGGCCAGATTCTCCCAATAAAAAAAATCTGTGATATGGCCCATAAACATGGCGTTGAGGTCATGGTCGATGGGGCACATTGTATTGGTCATTTTGATGTGAATATCACCGATTTACATTGTGACTATTACGGATCTAGCCTTCATAAATGGTTGAGTACCCCATTAGGTGCGGGATTACTATATGTTGCCAAGGAGAAAATCCCAAAAATTTGGCCATTATTGGCAGATTATATAAAGGATGAAGATAAAATACAACGGTTAAACCATACCGGAACACATCCCGTGCATACCGATCTAGCCATCAACGATGCTATTGATTATCTTGAAATGATCGGGATACAGCGTAAGGAAGAAAGAATGCGCTATATTCAGCGCTATTGGAGTAATGAATTACGTGATGTTGAAAATATTGTAATCAACACGCCAGTAGAGGAACATCGTTCTTGTGGTATCGCCAATGTAGGGGTAACCCATATAAAACCTGGGGATTTGGCCAAAACATTGTTGGATGAATTCAAAATATTTACGGTGGCCATTGACTATGCCAATGTGCATGGGTGCCGAATAACCCCTAATGTGTATACGACCACCGAAGAATTAGATTATTTCATCAGGGCAATGAAGACATTGGCCAGCAGGGGGTAGGAAATCTTTGAGCAATGGTGCAATGTTCTTATTTCTTTTTTGCAGGATTTTTTTCTTTTTTCATTTCCGGTTGGTTCATGACATTCATTTGAAAAATGTCATTTCGGGCATAATGCCCAATAACATCAAAATCCAACTTACTTTCCTTAATCCCATCCAAATCCAATTCAGCAATCAAGGCACCCGATGAATTAAACAAAGGACCGGCTATGATCTTCCCTAAGGGTGAAACAATGACACTGCCACCTGCGGACATGACTTCAGGTTCATTAACTACCAGGTTTTGGTATTTTTCAGGTACCATTTCTTTAGTGAAATATTGATTACATCCCAGTACAAAACACCTTCCTTCCAAGGCAATATGCACCATTGTCGCTGTCCATTCTTTTCTTGCATCCGCGGTTGGGGCAATATAGATTTCGACCCCTTTATTATACATTGCCATTCGTGCCAAGGGCATATAATTTTCCCAACAAATGAGCCCCCCCAATTTTCCTATTTTGGTTTGAAAGGTGGTTAAGTGATTCCCGGAAGCTTCGGCCCAAACAATACGTTCAGTACCGGTAGGTTTTATTTTACGATGCACCCCTAAGAGACCATCCTTGGGTGAAAAGTAAAGCATAGAACAATACAAACTTCCAGAGGTACCATCCCTTTCAGTAACACCTAAGATTAAATACACATTTTGTTCTTTTGCCAGCCGCTCCATTTTTTTTAAATCACCACTTTCCGTATCAAAACTATGTTGATGATATTCTTTATAAAGTGCTCTACCTTCTGCCGAACGGCTTCCGATAGTCGCCCCAAAGTCAAAACCCCTAGGATACCCTGGAACAAATGATTCTGGGAATACAATGAGCTGGCATCCTTCTTTTGCGTATTTTTTGGTCAATGCTTCGACCTTCTCCAGGGTTTTTGATTTGTCAAAGAAAACAGGACTATCTTGGATCAGACACACTTTAGTTTTCATCGCTGTTGCTGTATTTAGTTTTTGATGTTCTTTAGGTGTTCCTTATTTCCTGTCATTTGCCAATGCCCCAAAGAAATGGGGATATTACCGATAGCATTCAATTGATCAAAGAAGGCCTTCATCTCAAAGGCTTCACTTTTTGATTCCTTCAATTTGGCAAAATCGGCCAT
>JABDKZ010000235.1 GCA_013001935.1 Maribacter sp. | reverse complement strand
AAGTTTAATTCGTTATTCCGGATTTCTTTTCGGAACCGTTGCTGAAATAGCAATTGTACGTCCCGTTCGTCGTCTACTACTAATATTCTCATAGTGTAATTGATTAGATATGTTTGTATTCTTTTGTGGTGTTCATGTTGTTAACTGTTTTATGAATTTGGCAAAGAAATAGTGAAAGTTGTTCCTTTGCCTGCTTTGGATTCCAGGTCTAAGGTACCCCCATGTCCTTTGGTCACAATATCATAACTCATGCTCAGGCCTAGGCCGGTACCCTGCCCGGTGGGTTTTGTCGTAAAAAAGGGCTGGAAGATTTTTTCCTTGACCTCATCGGGTATACCGTTGCCATTGTCCTTAACACTAATTGTAATCCCATCTTTGGTTTTCTTGGTTGAGAGTGATACAGTGGGTTTGTACTGGTCCTCCGAAACCGCCAACTTCGCCAAGGTTTCCTTAGATGAATTAGCGCAGGAGGATACATCGTAGAACGCATTGGTGAGCAAATTTAGTACCACGCGCCCGATATCCTGTGGGATTATTTTGATAGTTCCTATGCTTTTATCAAAATCGGTTTTCATGGTAGCATTGAACGATTTATCTTTGGCTCGTAACCCATGGTAGGCCAGGCGTAGGTATTCGTCACAGAGTTTATTAATATCTGTGGGCTCCTTCACTCCACTGCTACTCCTGCTGTGCTGCAGCATTCCTTTTACGATGGCATCGGCCCGTTTCCCGTGGTGCGTGATTTTTTCTTCATTCTCTTTGAGGTCTATTGCCAGCGCTTTGATTTCATCGAGATTTCCTTCTGCTATTTCCTTATCCAGTTCTTCCAGCAGCTCGGTATTTACTTCAGAAAAATTATTGACGAAGTTCAATGGGTTTTGGATCTCATGGGCAATACCGGCAGTCAGTTCTCCCAGCGAAGCCATTTTTTCAGCATGTATCAATTGCGTTTGAGTGTTTTTTAATTCAGTGAAAGCATGCATTAATTCATCTTTTTGTTTTGTTATTTCTGCCGTTCTTTCTTCAACAATCAATTCCAGTTTTTCTTTTTGTGCCGATATGAATTTGTTTCGTTCTTCTTCTGCCAGTGTTTTTTGTCTTTCTTTTTTAAGGGCCTTATTCTGTTTGTTTGATCGTATCAGCATGGCAATCATCCAGGCCAGGGAAAAGACTATGGCAAAGCCCAGGTAATTATCTATTTTTTCGTAAAGGGGTAAATAAATAATTTCAAGCAGATCTTTTATAGTATTAATGATTATTAAAGGAAGAAAGGCTATTATTATAGTTCGCATTCGTTCAAGTGCGGGAAGCTTGAAAATTTGATATCCAATCCCCAGTATCAGTAAGTGCCAAATCCATTTAGTAACGATTGCAATGGGAAGTGTTCTTTCTAAGATAAAAAGAATAACTATGCCAATCATGGCCCATAAGAGGGTTTTATCCCAATGTGTATTTGGCGAGAGTAAACGCAAGTTTTTACGGATGTGCCAAACTATAAAAAATAATATAAAGGGTTCTAAAATCATAACTATTTGAAATGCTGACTAAATATCGACGTTTAAATTTAATTCTATAAAATAAAATATACCCCTTTGTTGTAATTATAAGTACTTAGGGATTTTCAACAAAAATTAAAGCGCTTGTAACTGAATAATAAAAGTGGTTCCTTTACCCTCCTTGGTCTCCACCTTCAACTCACCACCATGGGCTTTTACAATATCATAAGATAAGGATAATCCCAGTCCCGTACCCCGTCCGGTTGGTTTGGTGGTAAAGAAAGGTTGGAATATCTTTGCTTTGATGGCTTCCGGGATGCCATTGCCATTGTCTCTCACCATTATTTCTATGCCTGCCTTCGTTTTCTTTGTGCTGACAGTTACAGTAGGCATATATCCTTCTGGGTTCTGGTCCTTTTTTTCTTTTACTGCATAAAAAGCATTCGTGATTAGGTTCAGTATTACACGACCTAAATCTTGTGCCACAATGTTTATCTTTCTTATGGTATCATCAAAATCGGTCTCCAAAGTAGCATTAAAGCCCTTGTCTTTGGCACGTAAGCCGTGATAGGCCAGCCGCAGGTATTCATCGGTCAGGACATTAATATCTGTGAGTTCCTTTTCGCCGCTGCTGGATCTGCTATGCTGCAACATTCCTTTCACTATACCATCGGCCCGTTTCCCATGGTGGTTAATTTTCTTCTGATTGTCTATGGCATCATTTGCAATTGATTTGGCATCTTCGATATTACCTTTGTCCAGCTCTTCTTTCATTTCAGCAAGTAATTCTTCATTGACTTCCGAGAAATTATTAACGAAGTTCAAGGGATTTTGGATTTCATGGGCGATGCCCGCAGTGAGTTCGCCTAAAGATGCCATCTTTTCAGATTGTATTAATTGGGATTGTGTTACTTTTAACGCTACCAAAGTCTCCTGAACTTTCTCCTTTTGTTGCTGAAGAATTAGATTTGCCCTTTGTCTGTTTTTATTGTTTCGGAACAAAATTAAACTTACAATTAGGGCAGATAAAAAAGCCCCCGCAATACTAATGATCCACAAACGTTGCGTTTTATTTTCTTGCTCCTTAATATATTGTTCCTGTTCGAGCAGGTCGATTTCTTTTTCCTTTCTATCAAGAACTGATCTGACTTCAGCCCTCATAACAAGACTTACAACGTCCTCTTCTTTCGATTTCTTAAGGAGATCGGTATGGGTTTTTAGATATTCATAGGCCTGATTCTTATTACCAAGTGCATCATATATTTCCGCAAACAATAAATTCAAATTTCTTTCCAATCTCATATTGCCTAAACCGAGCAGTTCTTCACTTGTCAGGGCAAATTTCAAGGCCTTGTTATAATCTTCTATCTGATAATAACAGTCAGCCAATCGAAATGCCTCCCATTCATCAGACTGCAATCGATTCAATCTCAAGGAGATTTCAAGTGCCTTTTCAAGAAGGGGTATGGCATCATTGAATTTTTTTTGATCTAAAAAAATATGCCCCTCCAGGCTGTAACTGTCAGCGAGAAAATCTTCTCGGTTTTGATCTGTGACTAATTTCTCCTTTTGATCTCTAAAATATAGGGCTCTGTTGTAGTTCTTTGCATCGTACATCGCCCACATAGCCCGGTTATAAGCACCATACTTATTTACACCCAAATCATGCGATTCAATGATTCTGATTCTATTCTCCATAGCCTCTGCTGCTTTGGCAAACATATCCAAACTAGAGTATAGGTTTGACATCTCTGCATAAACATCGGCCAACATCCAATAATCATCAATGGATTCAAAAAAATCAATGCATCTTAAATAATGCTCGACCGCAAGAGTTTGTTGTTCTTTCCCTGAATAGTAGTTGGCCAACATAAAATTTAAGGGTCCGGTTTCCTTATTGTCTTTGATAGAGGCCACAAGTTTTTGAATTTCTTGTTCTATTCTTTCAATTTCGTCAGTATCACCTTGAACATTGGCTGAATAGGTTTTATAAGAATAATAAAGAAAAATGGGATAAAGCTCTCCTAATTCTTCATATATTTTTATCGTTCTTTCGATTGTTATATTCAAGTTATCCAAATTGTTGTTCATGAAATAATAAGCCCCTAAATGATTATATAGGGTCGCTAAAATATCCTTTCTTTCAGCATCTTTAAAATGCTCGATGGCGTTGATCAAAATTTGATGATATCTTTCATTTATTGGATCTGGATATCCAGTAGGAACTTGAACTTCCTCAAAAGAATCGCCTTTGTTTAATTGGGTAAGCAACATTCTTGCCTTCTGATAATGATAGGGAACCATGTCGCTATCACCCAAGAAAGCTGCTAAGGTCTTATGATACAAAACCTCTCCTTCCTTATAGCCTATTTTTTCAGAAATGTTGACTGCCTCTATAGTTGCTGTGAAACCTTGTATGAGCTTTCTGTTATAAAAATTCAAACGGGCATATTCATTTAAGAGTTTTACCTTTTCAATATCCTCAATATCAGGTTCAGTCAAAAGTGAAGCAAGACTGTCTATTTTGACAGGGTCAACATACAAAGTATCCTGTGCGCTGCCATATGAACAGAAGAGCAGAAATAGTAATACAGTTATTAGTTTAATCGATCTCATATACTAAATAGGTAATTTCATTTTAAATTCTGTTCCTTCTCCTTCTTTTGTTTCAACTTTTAACTCCCCTCCATGGGCTTTTACAATATCATAAGATAAGGACAATCCCAATCCCGTTCCCTGTCCGGTGGGTTTCGTGGTAAAGAAAGGTTGGAATATTTTGTCCAATACTTTTTGAGGGATGCCATTGCCATTGTCTTTCACTTTAATTAAGACCCCTGTCTTTGTTCTCTCTGTACTGACCGTTACCGTAGGTACATATCCTTTGGGATTTTGCTCCTTTTTTTCCTTAACTACATAAAAAGCATTCGTAATAAGATTTAGGATTACGCGGCCTATATCTTGTGCCACTACTGCTACCTTGCCCATGGATTCGTCAAAATCGGTCTCCAAAGTGGCATTAAAGCTTTTGTCCTTGGCCCGTAAACCGTGATAGGCCAGGCGCAGGTATTCATCGGTCAGGACATTAATATCTGTGAGTTCCTTTCCGCCGCTGCTGGTTCTGCTA
>JABDKZ010000151.1 GCA_013001935.1 Maribacter sp. | reverse complement strand
CTTTTGTATATAGTAGTATTACTATTATCCATGAAAGTAATTGCCAATCTTCTGATCTCTATTAAATATAAACTATCGCGATATGAAAATTACGATTCGGAACAAAGCCAGACTACCAAACAAAATTCTTAGGCTCCTCAAATGGAAAATCTACAGTGTAAAGAGAAAATTTAATGACCTGTTATATGCGGAGGTTTTTATTGATTCCGAGGGTCAATCTCCAAAAGTTTATAGCATCAAAACCAGGCTAGGAATTCCCGGACAGGATATAATCATTAGGAATCAGTCAAAAGAACTTCCAAAAATGATAAGAAAAACTGTTTCATCTTACCACAGGTATCTAGCAGAAAATAGCAACCAAAAATCAAATAAATAATATGAAATTCTATAGCAGAAAACTGATAAGACCAGAGGATTTAAATGCCAATAACACGCTGTTCGGAGGACAACTACTGAAATGGATAGATGAGGAGGCTGGCATATATTCAATGACGAAATTGGGAAGTGGAACCGTGGTTACAAAGTTTATATCCGAAATAGATTTTGTAAGCTCTGCTTCCCAAGGAGATGTTATTGAGATTGGTCTCCAATTAATGGCCATCGGAAAAACATCCGTAACGTTCAAATGCCAGGTAAGAAATCTACTTACCAAGGACATAATTATTTCAATCGATCGAATTGTCTTCGTGAATGTTGATGCCAATGGACGGCCGACTCCTCATGGCAAAATATTGATTACTAAACCAATAGAATCTGTAGTCTAAACAACCTAAAGTCTCAAACAATGAAAGCCAGGAAAGGAACTTTAATCTCCATATCATTAATAGTCATAGGACTCATTCTGGAATGCCTCTATCTGGGGTCTGACAAAATCTTTTTTGCTGCA
Organism: Maribacter sp.; assembly: GCA_013001935.1. Taxonomy (GTDB): domain Bacteria; phylum Bacteroidota; class Bacteroidia; order Flavobacteriales; family Flavobacteriaceae; genus Maribacter_A. The sequence goes on along the minus strand of JABDKZ010000151.1, from coordinate 2,698 downwards.
AAATTCTGGTTGATCGGATTGATCTGTTTTATAGCGGGAGTATTGGGGCTATTCCTATTTGCCTTACCTCAATTGCTAAACGGATTTTCTTCTAAAACAGAAAAAGGGGAAGGAAGCTAAGGGTCTTTTAGTTCGTCTTTTGACAGAAATTCCAATAATAAAATGAAAGCAACTCAGCGTTTTTTCAAGTTTCTTGAGTTAGATAGAAAGGATATAAGTTACATCTATGTCTATGCTATACTTTCTGGCTTGATTACACTTTCACTACCCTTAGGGATTCAAGCAATGATTAATCTCATGGTAGGTGGAGAAATATCCTCCTCTTTATTTTTACTAATTGGGATAGTAACTCTAGGAGTCGCTTTTACAGGATTTCTGACTGTTATGCAATTGACAGTAACAGAGACCATACAAAGAAGAATATTCTCCAGGTCAGCTTTTGAATTTGCATGGCGAATTCCCCGGCTAAAGCTGGAGAATATATCAGAGATTTATCCCCCTGAGCTTATCAATAGATTTTTTGATACCGTAACTCTTCAAAAGGGGATACCAAAAATTCTGATTGATTTTTCCACTGCCGTTTTACAGATTGTATTTGGGCTAATACTACTATCCCTTTACCATCCATTTTTTGTCTTTTTCGGAATTATCCTAATCATAAGTCTAATTATCATATTTCGCTTTTCAGGAAGAAGTGGGCTACAAACCAGTTTGATGGAGAGTAACTATAAGTATAAGGTTGCTCATTGGTTGGAGGAGTTAGGCAGAGCAATGAATGTTTTCAAACTATCCGTTCCTTCAAATTTGCCTATTCAAAGGACTGATGATCTGGTTTGCAATTATTTGGATGCTAGGAAAAGCCATTTTAAAATTCTCATGCTACAGTATGGTAGTGTAGTTCTATTCAAAACATTGATCACCGCGGCATTATTGATCCTGGGTAGTATTCTGGTAATTCGAAATCAAATAAGTATAGGACAATTCGTTGCCGCAGAAATCATCGTCATACTTATTTTGAACTCAGCAGAGAAACTCATCTTGAGTATGGAAAACATATATAATGTTTTAACTGCATTAGAAAAGATTGGCTTCGTCACAGATTTGCCGTTAGAAGATTCTGAAGGAATTAAACTTCAGGAAATAGAAACCGATAATAACGACATAGAAATACAATTGGACAATGTATCCTTTCAGTTCAATGATTCAAATAAGAAAACACTTAATGACATTTCCCTTCGAATAAGCCAGGGAGAAAAAATACTCCTATCAGGATATAATGGTTCTGGAAAATCTACCCTAATAAAAATTCTTGGCGGATTGCTAACAAACTATGAGGGAACTATTTCCTTTAATGGAATTAACCTAAGGAGCCTTGACCTGAACAGTGTAAGAAAGGAGATTGGAATCCTAAGCAGTAAGGACGAAATATTTAGTTCATCCATTCTTGAAAATTTGACCTTTGGAAATGTAGATATTCCTTTTTCAGCAATAATTAAGGTTACAAAGGAGATTGGGCTACATGAATATATTAATGATCTACCCGAAGGATATTCAACTCAGCTCCTAGCTGATGGCCTAAACATTCCGCAAAGTATTATTTCCAAAATGATCCTTGCCAGAACATTAATTCGGAACCCAAGGATACTCATCCTGGATAATTTTATGCCAAGGTTGGAGCAGAGAGAAAAAGGCAAAATCATGGAATATCTCACTGATTCAAAAAAGCCTTGGACTGTAATAATCCTCTCCTACAATGGGGACTATGCCACTAAGTGCGACCGTGTTATCATATTGGATAAGGGAGAAATAATTGAGGATGCGCATTATCAAAATCTTAAGTCAAAAAATACAATTGAAAATATTTTCAGGGTAACTCCGCAAGGATTAATTGATAAACCATGCTAAATATTTCAAATAATTCTATCCTGGATAAGGTAGATACAACAGCCCTTGATTCAATGAACCAAAATGGTCTGCCAAAGGCTCATAAAATGGTATCACTTTGGTTGCTTGCCCTATTGATTACAGTCTTGGTTATCTTCTTTTTACCCTGGACCCAAAACATCCAAATGCAGGGTAAGGTTACTACCTACCTGCCAGAGCAGAGACCTCAGGAAGTAAATTCAGTCATTGCAGGAAAAATCGACAAGTGGTTTGTAAAGGAAGGGGACCTTGTTCAAAAGGGAGATACCATTGCATTTTTGACTGAAACAAAGGCAGAATATTTTGACCCTAATTTGATCGAAAGAACAAACGGGCAAATTGTTGCCAAGCGAAATTCAATGCGAAGCTATCAAAGCAAGGCAAACTCCTTAAGTGTCCAAGTAAAAGCATTGAAAGAAGAACTTGCTTTCAAAAAAGAAAAATTGAGAAATCAGATCAAGCAGGCGGAGTTTAAACTTGAAAGCCAGGAGGCCGCTGCAGATCAGGCAAGGTTGGAATCCGAAATAGCCGCATTTCAATTTAGAAGATCGGATACCCTTTTCCAAAAAGGGATCAAATCACTTAGTGACCTGGAAAGCAGGCGCTTAAAGATGCAAGGAACCGAAGCAAAATTTGTCGCTGAAAACAATAAGCTTCAAGGAAGCTTAAATGAATTGGCAATTTCTAAACTAAAGCTTCAATCTATAGAAGCTGAATACCTAAATAAGATTTCAAAAGCAGAGTCAGAAAGATTTACAACCCTGGCCACTTACCA
>JABDKZ010000192.1 GCA_013001935.1 Maribacter sp. | reverse complement strand
TTATGTCAGTTATTTGGAAGGTTGTACAGCGCCTTCGCGTGATGAAAACCAATTACACGCTGCTGTTGTCGAGCTAATAGCACTAGATGATGCTGAAATAAAATACTCAACGGTACAAAATTGGTATCCTGGAAATTCAGAAGGAAAAGGTGGGGTTTACAATTTTGTAACCAAAAGGGGAATCTGTCATAAAAATTCAAAAATTTCTTGGACACAGGTCGAGACTGGATCAGCGGTTACCTGGAAATACCCTTCCTGTATTTTAAAAGGGGACAATTCAATTGGGGAGTTTTATTCTATCGCAGTCACCAATAATTATCAGCAGGCCGATACAGGTACCAAAATGGTACACCTGGGTAAGAATACCAGAAGTACTATTATTTCTAAAGGTATTTCGGCCGGGAAATCACAAAATAGTTATAGAGGGTTGGTGCAAGTGAACAGTAGGGCAAAAAATGCAAGGAATTTTTCACAATGCGATTCCCTTTTAATGGGGAATGAATGTGGAGCACATACGTTCCCTTATATAGAAGCAAAAAACAAGACAGCTCAAATAGAGCACGAAGCAACAACAAGTAAAATAGGGGAAGACCAAATATTTTATTGTAATCAACGAGGAATAGATACTGAAAAGGCCATTGCATTGATCGTAAATGGTTTTAGCAAGGAAGTTTTGAACAAATTGCCTATGGAATTTGCCGTTGAGGCTCAAAAACTATTGGAAATAAGCTTGGAAGGCTCTGTTGGATAATATTTATATTAAAAACGTGAAGATGTTAAAAATTAATAACCTGCATGCAGGTATAGACAATAACGAGATACTCAAGGGCATAAACCTTGAAGTAAATGCGGGGGAAGTTCATGCCATTATGGGTCCCAATGGGTCCGGGAAAAGTACATTGGCTGCCGTTATTGCCGGTAAGGAAGAATATGAAGTCTCTGAAGGCAATGTTGTTTTAGATGGTGAGGACCTTGAAGATACTTCCCCGGAAGAAAGAGCACATAAGGGTATTTTTCTTTCTTTTCAGTATCCTGTTGAAATCCCTGGGGTTTCAGTGACGAATTTCATAAAAACGGCAATCAACGAAACTCGGAAAGCCAAAGGCATGGAAGATATGCCGGCCAATCAAATGTTGAAGTTGATCCGTGAAAAATCTGAATTGTTGGCGATTGACCGTAAATTCCTATCCCGTTCTTTGAATGAAGGATTTTCAGGAGGCGAGAAGAAAAGAAACGAGATTTTTCAATTGGCGATGCTAGAGCCTAAACTGGCCATTTTGGATGAAACTGATTCCGGGCTTGATATAGATGCCCTGCGTATTGTTGCGAATGGTGTTAATAAATTGAAGAGCAAGAATAATGCGGTTATTGTAATCACCCACTATCAGCGATTGTTGGATTATATTGTCCCGGATTTTGTGCATGTGCTGCATGAAGGTAAGATTGTAAAATCTGGGGATAAGGAATTGGCCCACGAATTGGAGGACAAAGGTTACGATTGGATAAAGAACGGCGCTGCCGTATAACCAAAGACAAGTATCAAAACATGGATTTAAAAGACAAACTGGTTTCTTCTTTCCTGGCATTTGAAAATAATGTTGATGTTGAGCATCCGGTACATGATATTCGCTCTGAGGCCATCAAGAACTTTGAGGACAAAGGGTTTCCGACTAAAAAGGAGGAAGCTTGGAAATACACCTCATTGAAAAGTCTCCAGAAGATAAATTTCAGCATCTTTCCAAAGGAAGTGAATGCGTTGGACTATAAAGAGGTCAAGAAGTATTTCTTACACGAGATCGATACCTATAAGATTGTTTTTATAGATGGTATTTATTCTTCTTTTCTTTCTGAAACTACCCACGATGGCGTTGATATTTGCTTAATGAGTGCGGCCCTGAGCAAACCCATGTACAAGCAGGTCATCGACGTTTATTTTAATAAGATTGCATCTAAGGATGAATCATTGACAACTTTGAATACGGCATTTAGTAGGGAAGGGGCCTATATCTATATTCCCAAGAACAAAATGCCTAAAAAACCGGTTGAAATTTTACATTTTTCAACGGGTAATGAAGCTTCATTGATGTTGCAACCACGTAACTTGATCGTAGTTGAAGAAAACGCAGAGCTTCAAGTTATTGAAAGGCACCAAAGCTTGACATCCAATGAGGTGCTGACAAATGCGGTAACAGAGATATTTGCTGCCGAAAATGCCATAGTGGATTATTACAAAGTCCAAAATGATTCCAAAACCGCTTCTTTGATTGATAATACCTATATAAATCAAAAAAGTAAAAGTGTCGTAAAGGTCCATACTTTTTCTTTTGGGGGGAAGATCACAAGGAACAATCTGAACTTCTTCCAGAATGGGGAGTACATTGACTCAACCATGAAAGGAGTAACCATTTTGGGGTACAAGCAGCACGTAGATCACCATACCCTCGTGCATCATATTGAACCAAATTGTGAAAGTCATCAGGATTACAAAGGTATCTATGGCGAAAATTCCACTGGGGTTTTCAACGGAAAGATCATCGTGGATAAAATTGCACAAAAAACCAATGCCTTTCAGCAGAATAACAATATTCTTATAAGTGATAAGGCAACCATAAATACCAAGCCACAATTAGAGATTTTTGCAGATGATGTAAAATGCTCACACGGCTGTACTATTGGGCAATTGGATGAAGATGCACTTTTTTATCTTCAAACGCGTGGTATCCCAAAAAAGGAAGCGCGCGCTTTGTTGATGTATGCCTTTGCCAATAATGTGTTGGAAAGCGTACGTATTCCTGAGCTAAAATCAAGAATAAAAGGACTCATTGC
>JABDKZ010000143.1 GCA_013001935.1 Maribacter sp. | reverse complement strand
TATTCTTCATCTTTAAGGTCCTGTGTACAAATAAATGCCTTTACCTTATCGTCTTGCTCTATATTTATCAAATTCTGAATCGCCCTTCCCTTGGATGTTCTACTACCTTCGGGAATCTCATAGACGCGCATCCAGAAGCACTTGCCTTTTTGTGTAAAGAACAGCATGTACTGGTGGTTGGTTCCAACAAATAAATGTTCCAGAAAATCTTCAGTCCTTGTCGACGATGCTTTCTGACCAACACCACCCCTATTTTGTGTCTTGTATTCGGTAAGGGGCGTTCTTTTAATATAACCGGCATGCGATATCGTGATTACTACTTGTTCATCAGGAATCATATCCTCAATGCTCAAATCACCACCTGCAAAGTTTATTTCTGAACGCCTTTCATCGCCATATTTATTCTTTACTTCAAGAAGCTCATCCTTAATAATTTGCATTCTTCGATCCTTGCGATCCAAAATGTCTTTTAAGTCGGCAATGGTTTTGATAACCTCTTCATATTCAGAACGCAATTTATCCTGTTCCAGACCGGTAAGCTGGCGAAGACGCATTTCAACAATGGCCTTGGCTTGAATCTCGGTCAATTTAAAGCGTTCCATCAAGTTCTCCCTTGCTTGATCAGCATTTGAGGATGCCCTAATAATGGCAATGACCTCATCAATATTATCCGAGGCAATAATTAATCCTTCAAGGATGTGTGCCCTATCTTCCGCTTTTTTAAGTTCGAATTTGGTTCTTCTAACAACTACCTCATGCCTATGCTCCACAAAATAATGGATCATATCTTTTACATTTAGCATTTGTGGCCTGCCGTTGACCAAAGCAATGTTATTTACGCTAAATGATGATTGTAGTGCTGTATATTTATAGAGGGTGTTCAGTACAATGTTAGGAATGGCATCCCTTTTAAGAATGTACACGATACGCATACCCTTACGGTCGGATTCATCACGAATGGAAGAAATACCTTCAATTTTCTTTTCGTTGACCAAATCAGCAGTTTTCTTGATCATATCCGCTTTATTGACTTGGTATGGAATTTCTGTGACAATAATACATTCACGCCCCTGTACTTCCTCAATATTCGCCTTGGCACGCATCACCACTCTTCCCCGACCGGTATGAAAGGCTTCCTTAACGCCATCATACCCATAAATTACACCGCCAGTCGGAAAATCGGGAGCTTTGATGTGCGTGATCAATTCATCAATCTCAATATCATTGTTATCAATAAAGGCTACCGTACCGTCTACGACCTCGGAGAGATTGTGAGGGGGCATATTGGTGGCCATACCAACAGCAATCCCTGATGCCCCATTGACCAATAAATTAGGAACTCGGGTGGGGAGTACTGTAGGTTCCTGCAAGGAATCATCAAAATTCAATTGATGATCAACAGTGTCCTTATCTATATCTGCCAACATATCATCGGCAATCTTACGCATGCGAGCTTCAGTATAACGCATTGCCGCAGGACTATCACCATCTATGGATCCAAAGTTACCTTGCCCGTCTACCAACATATATCTCAAACTCCATTCCTGGGCCATTCGGACCATGGAATCGTAAACAGAAGTATCGCCATGGGGATGGTATTTACCCAAAACCTCACCCACAATACGGGCCGATTTCTTGTGCGCGCTATTTGAGCGCACACCCAATTCGTGCATCCCATATAACACTCTTCTGTGTACAGGCTTTAAACCGTCCCTGACATCAGGTAAGGCACGTGACACAATGACCGACATTGAATAATCAATGTAGGCAGACTTCATTTCGTCCTCTATGTTAATGGGAATCAATTTTTCTCCTTCTGCCATTCTACAATTTTATCTATTTATTTTGGTTAAAAAAGCAAGGCAATATACGTAAATTCAAAGCTTTCAAAGCACATATGAAACACTTTATAAAAGAATTTATCAACAGTTTTTACAGTCTTTTTAGTTGATAATTTCAATGTAAATTATTTTGTAATTCGAGGCTTTTTTCGTCATTTAGGACATGTTTAACGATAATAGGTATGGTAATTGACCTAGATTGGTATAGTTTTACTAATTTTAAGGATGAAAGGATAATAATATATGGATGATAATTTTTCCCCAAGGGTAAAAGATGTAATTGCGTATAGCAAGGAAGAGGCATTGCGATTAGGCCATGATTTTATTGGTACTGAACATTTAATGCTGGGACTTTTGCGCGATGGAAATGGCAAGGCAATCAGCATTTTGGATGCGTTGGAGGTAGACTTGGACCACTTACGAAGAAAAGTGGAGATCCTAAGTCCGTCTAACCCAAACCCAAGTGGTGTGCAAAAAGATAAAAAGAACCTTCATTTGACAAGGCAAGCCGAGCGCGCTTTAAAAACAACATTTTTGGAAGCTAAACTTTTTCAGAGTTCTTCAATAAACACAGCGCATTTGTTATTGTGCATACTCAGAAATGAAAATGACCCAACTACGAAATTGCTTCATAAACTTAAAGTTGATTACGATGATGTAAAAGAGCAATTTAAATTTATGATTACTAGTGATGATGACATCGTAGATTCACCGACTTCCGAGTCTTTCCCAAGTGATTCTGATGATGCCGGTGAAAGTAAGGAAAGTACTTTCGGATCAACTTCCGGTCAAAAAGCAAACAAGAAATCCAAGACCCCTGTCTTGGACAATTTCGGTAGGGATCTTACCCAAATGGCCGAAGAGAACAGATTAGATCCCGTTGTTGGTCGTGAAAAGGAAATCGAAAGGGTTTCACAAATTTTAAGCAGACGAAAAAAGAACAACCCTTTGTTGATTGGGGAACCCGGCGTAGGTAAAAGTGCCATTGCCGAAGGCTTGGCGCTGCGCATTATAAACAAAAAAGTTTCTAGAATTCTTTATAACAAACGCGTTGTAACCTTGGATTTGGCATCACTTGTTGCCGGAACCAAGTATCGCGGACAGTTCGAAGAACGCATGAAAGCGGTCATGAACGAATTGGAAAAGAATGATGAGGTTATTCTTTTTATTGATGAGATCCATACGATTGTCGGAGCAGGAGGAGCTACTGGTAGTCTAGATGCCTCTAATATGTTCAAACCTGCCTTGGCAAGGGGAGAGATTCAATGTATTGGTGCAACTACTTTAGACGAGTACAGGCAATATATAGAAAAAGATGGGGCTTTGGAGCGAAGGTTCCAAAAGGTTATTGTTGAGCCAACTTCCGTAACCGAAACCATCGAAATCCTTCAAAATATAAAAGGAAAATACGAAGAGCATCACAATGTAGCCTATACTGATGATGCTATTGTTGCTTGTGTAAAATTGACCAATAGGTACATGACAGACCGGTTTTTACCGGACAAGGCCATTGATGCCCTGGATGAAGCTGGTTCAAGGGTTCATATTGTTAATATGGACGTGCCCAAACAGATTTTAGAGCTTGAAAAACAGCTGGAAGATGTTCGTGAGCTTAAGAATAGCGTGGTTAAAAAGCAAAAATACGAGGAGGCTGCCAAATTGCGTGATGATGAAAAAAGATTGGAAAAAGAATTGGCAGTTGCCCAAGAAAAATGGGAAGAAGATAGTAGGTTACATAAAGAAGTGGTGACAGAAGATAATGTTGCCGATGTAGTTTCTATGATGAGTGGCATCCCTGTGAATAGGATAGCGCAAACAGAAAGCAATAAATTGGCCGAATTACCTGAACTCATAAAGGCCAATGTGATTGGGCAGGACGAAGCCGTGGCGAAAGTAGCCAAGGCAATTCAACGTAACCGTGCCGGATTAAAGGATCCGAACAAACCTATTGGCTCATTTATATTCTTAGGACAGACCGGGGTTGGTAAAACCCAACTTGCCAAGGTATTGGCCAAGGAACTTTTCGACTCTGAAGATGCCTTGATACGCATTGACATGAGTGAGTACATGGAAAAATTCGCTATATCTAGATTAGTTGGTGCACCTCCAGGTTATGTTGGTTACGAAGAAGGTGGGCAACTTACTGAAAAAGTACGTCGCAAGCCCTATTCTGTAATCCTATTGGATGAAGTAGAAAAAGCACATCCAGATGTATTCAATATGATGCTTCAAGTGCTTGATGATGGTTTCTTAACCGATAGCCTAGGAAGGAAAATCGATTTTAGAAATACAATTATCATAATGACCTCTAATATTGGGGCTAGGCAATTGAAAGATTTTGGTCAAGGGGTAGGTTTTGGTACTGCCGCAAAAAAATCGCAGGCTGATAGCCATCAAAAAAGTGTTATAGAAAATGCCTTGAAAAAGGCCTTTGCTCCTGAATTCTTGAATAGAATTGACGATGTCGTCGTCTTTAATGCACTGGAACGAGAAGATATTCACAAGATTATCGATATTGAATTGGCCAAGCTCTTTGCTCGGATTAAAGATATAGGATACAACTTAAATTTAACAGAAAAGGCAAAGGACTATATAGCTGATAAAGGTTTTGATAGAAAGTATGGCGCTAGACCTTTGAAAAGAGCTATCCAGAAGTATATAGAAGATGCCCTTGCCGAAGAAATCGTAAACTCTAAACTTGAGGAAGGCGATAGTATTTTTATGGATTTGGACAAAAAGAAAGAAATCTTGACCATAAAAATAAAAAAGGCTGCAAAATCTTCAAAGACATAGGTAATCGTAAGCAAATTATAATGAGGGAGTCACAAATAATGGCTCCCTTTTTTATTGGCTGTTTTCAGTAAGTAAGAAATAGAGGACAAAGTATTCAAGGCGAACGCAGTATACACGATATTTGAGCCTTTAATCTAATTTTTTATTTATTGGCACCGCTTCACTTTACATTCGTTCAAGACACTATAAAAGAGATTAAATGAATGTGGGATCAACCAAAAAAACCATTATCGTAAGGGAATATAATTTGGAGATAGGCACGGTACAAGTCTATCAGGATTATATGGTGGCAACCTTTGAAGAAGGAGCAACTTTGACCTTAGAAAGAGCCTATCAAATTATTGGAATCAGCGAAATACACTTTAGGGACAAACCCTTTGGTTACATTAGTCTTCGCAAGAATTCTTATGCCGTAGACCCTACAATTTACGGCTACCTCAGAGAACTTGAGAATATGAAGGCTTTTGCCATCGTATCTGTGAAGGAAATAGATATGCACAATTTCAAGATCGAGAAATTGTTCTATAAAAAACCGATGAAATTTTTTATTGAGTTCGATAATGCCTTAGCATGGGTTAAAAGAAGGGTAAAGGCAAAATAAATCTTGTTCCTACTACTTCTTTCTTTATAAAATTTATATCGCCTAAGCGGTATTCTCTTCCGTATCTTCTTGCTCAGTCTGCTCGGGCATTTTGAATAAATCAATAAAGGCCATGCCTATTGCATCGATAATTTTTGTTGCTTTCAGTGCTTGGTAACCAAGGTTTTCAACTGCGATATCACCTGCCCTTCCATGCAAGTACACTCCAAAAATGGAGGCATTCAATGGTGGGTAGCCTTGCGCTATCAAACCGGTAATGATTCCCGTTAATACATCGCCACTTCCCGCAGTAGCCATTCCAGGATTTCCTGTGGTGTTCACATAACCATGATTATTATAAATGGTAATGGTATGTGCACCTTTGATCACTAAGATTACATCCTGTTTCTTTGAAAATGCCTTCGCTTTTTTCAGTTTATCAAAGTCATCCGTCCATTTGCCTATCAATCGTTCAAGTTCCTTGGGATGTGGTGTCAATACCGTTTTAGATGGTAGCTTTTTTAGGAGGTCTTTGTTTTGGGCCAGCAAATTCAATCCATCAGCATCAATGACCAACGGCACCTTAATTGTATTTAAAAATTTGGAAAATGCAATTGCGGTTTTTGAATCAGTACCAAGACCAACACCCATTCCTATGACTGAAGGCGAAATATCATATTCAATAGTAGTTATATGATTTTCATCATTATCGGCTATCACCATCACCTCGGGCAATGCGCTCTGGAGTGGTACATACCCGCATTTGGGAACCAAAGCAGTAACCAAACCACTACCCGAAGTCAAGCAGGCATTTGCTGCAAGTGAAACGGCCCCTATCTTACCATAACTACCCCCGATTATCAAAGAATGGCCATAGGTACCTTTATGGGAGAATTTCTCTCGCGGCATGTACATGGGCAGTACTTCATTCTTTCCAATAAGCTCGAATTCTGATTTGGTATTCATTAGGAATTCTTGATCTAAACCAATATCCAAGACCTCCCATTGATTGCTATACACACCGGTTTCGGGCAAGAAAAATAGAAGCTTGGGTGCTTGAAAGCTCAGTACGTGATTTGCCCGCACAACAGCACTCTGGTTTTCAACGGGTCTGTTCATAAAAACTCCGGAGGGCACATCAACACTAAGAACAAAAGCTCCTGAATTGTTCAAATGTTGCATTAACTTGCCAACCCAATCATCAGGGGTTCTATTCAGGCCAATACCAAAAATCGCATCAACAATTATATCATCTTGGCCAATTGCCTCAAATTCACTATGCTTTTCCAAAAAGCGTGGCCAAATTTTTCGGTCTTTCAATCGATCTAAATTGATTAAAAAATCTTTTGATCGTTTATCACTATAATTAACAACCTTCACCTCAATATTATAACCGTGATCCTTTAAGTGTCTCGCCAACGCCATTCCGTCCCCACCATTATTGCCAATACCACAGAACAAGTGAATCTTGACTTGCGCTCCCTGCATTCGCAAATGCAACCAATTAAATATTTGTATGGCAGCACGTTCCATAAGATCATTGCTTGAAATTTGCTGTTTTTCAATTGTGAATTTATCAGCAGCGTATAGCTGCTCCGCGGAAAAAAATTTCATTCAGGAAGAATTTTTGGTAATTATTGCCGATTCCGTAAAAATCAAGTGAAACGTTTGATTAGCAAGCCAAAAGTACTACTTTTGGCTCTTACAACGAAGTATGCTTTTCAATAAATCGGACATAGCAACCTTATTTTCTCCATCTACCAATGGATGCAATTCTACGATTACACGTACTACCCCATTGGGGTAAGAAACTACATATCATCCGTCCGTATTTGCGATTTTTCGCACGCCATCACTCAGTGTTAGTTAATCAATGTATACAATGAAAGTTTTAAAATTTGGAGGTACCTCAGTTGCCAATGCCGAAAATATAACCTTAGTAAAGAATATTGTTTCAAAAACCGAAAGCGACAAAGCAATAGTTGTTGTCTCGGCCTTTGGGGGCATCACCGATTTATTATTGAATACGGCAAGTCTAGCGTCATTACAAGATGATTCCTATAGATCATTTCTAAAGGAAATTGAGGACAGACACCTAGCCACCATAAAAAAATTAATTTCCATAAAGGCTCAAAGTAGGGTGCTAAGCAAGGTCAAAAGTGAACTCAATACTTTAGAAACCCTCTTGGAAGGTGCCTTTTTAATAGGCGAAATAACACCTAAACTTTCAGATAAAATAGTTAGTTATGGTGAATTGCTATCCTCCTATATAATAAGTGAATTCTTTGCTGAGGCAGGTTTGGATGTGGTTCATAAGGATAGTAGGGAACTAATTAAAACCAACAATGTAAATGGCAAAGCGGCTGTAAACTTTAAACTGACCGATCACTTATGTACTGGCTTTATCGCAAAGACACCACATAAAATAATTGTTTTGGCAGGTTTTATTGCATCGGCTGAAAATGGAGGTTCTACGACACTCGGACGCGGTGGTTCTGATTATACTGCAGCTATTGTGGCGGCCGCACTTAATGCTGATTTGCTTGAAATTTGGACCGATGTCAGCGGTATGTACACCGCCAATCCAAGACTGGTAAAACAAGCAAAGGCCATACCACATATTTCTTATGAAGAAGCAATGGAACTTTCCCATTTCGGCGCTAAGGTACTTTATCCGCCTACCATTCAACCGGTACTTTCCAAAGGTATTTCAATCCAAATCAAAAATACTTTTGATCCCGATAATCCAGGAACGATTATAACCAAGAACAAAAACGAAAAAGGAAAAACAGTACGGGGTATTACCCATGTTGGGAATATAGCCTTACTATCTCTAGAAGGCCCGGGAATGGTAGGTATTCCTGGAATATCAAAGCGGTTCTTCGAAGTGCTTTCCCAATCGGGTATTAGCGTAGTACTCATCACCCAGGCCTCTTCAGAACATTCAATCTGTGTGGGTATATCTGCAGATGATGTTGAAGAAGCGGAAGGTAATGTAAATGAAGCATTTGCCTATGAACTTGGAAGCGGAAAAATAAATCCAGTTCTTGTTGAGTCCAATTTGGCAATTATTGCTTTGGTGGGTGATAACATGAAAAGCCATCAAGGACTTAGTGGTAAGATGTTCAGTACCCTGGGACGAAACAACGTGAATATTAGAGCGATTGCCCAGGGAGCCTCGGAACGAAATGTTTCTGCTGTTATCAACAAGGAAGATGTGAAGAAGGCCCTGAATTCGCTTCATGAAGAGTTTTTTGAAGAGAACATAAAGCAATTGAACCTCTTTGTAATGGGAGTAGGTAATGTTGGCGGTAAATTCCTAAATCAAATAAAGCAACAGCAAAAATTCCTAAAAGAAAATTTAAAAATTAATCCCCGGGTTATCGGCCTGTCCAATTCAAGGACCATGGTTTTTGATGAAGACGGGATTTCATTGAAAAACTGGGAGTCACTTTTGTCCAAAGGAGAAAAAGCGGATAAATCCAAGTTTTTTGAGGCAGTCAATACGTTGAATTATCGTAATAGCATTTTTGTAGACAACACCGCTAGTTCAGAAGTTTCCAATACCTACCATTCGTATCTGGGAAATAGCATTTCTGTGGTAACCTGCAATAAAATTGCCTGTTCTTCAGATTATACAAACTATTTGAAACTTAAAGCATTAGCTCGTGAGTATAATGCACCTTTCTTGTTTGAAACCAATGTTGGTGCGGGTTTACCCATAATTGACACCTTAAAACATTTGATAGCTTCTGGTGATAAGGTATTAAAAATTCAGGCAGTGCTTTCAGGAAGTCTAAACTTTGTCTTCAACAATTTCAACGATAAGACCACCTTTCACGATGTAGTTAAGCAAGCGCAGGAAGAAGGGTATACAGAACCCGATCCCAAAATTGATTTAAGCGGAATTGATGTCATGCGCAAGATCTTGATCCTCGCTAGGGAAAGTGGCCATCAGCTGGAAATCGATGATATTGAAAACAATCCTTTTTTGCCCCAAGAGAGTTTGGACACTACGAACAATGAAGCTTTCTTTGCTACGCTGAAGAAACACGAAATGGCATTCCAGGAATTGTATAAAAAGGCTTTTGAATCGGGCTGCAAATTAAAATACGTGGCGCAATTTGAAAAGGGCAAAGCGAGTGTTGGGTTACAGGAAATTCCTGAAGGCCACGATTTTTACAATCTTGAAGGTAGTGATAATATCGTATTGTTTTTTACAGAACGTTATCCCACCCAACCGCTGATCATAAAGGGTGCCGGAGCAGGGGCAGATGTAACTGCATCGGGCATTTTTGCCGATATCATAAGAATTGGTATCTTTTAAATATGGAACAAATAAAAATTTTCTGTCCGGCTACCATTGCCAATATTTCTTGCGGATTTGATGTTCTTGGCGTTGCTTTGGACGCTGTCGGTG
>JABDKZ010000141.1 GCA_013001935.1 Maribacter sp. | reverse complement strand
AGTATTTGGTTGGACAGGTGAATTAGGGGCCAATCTTGTTTTAAGCACTATTGTCCTTTTCTTCTTATGGTACCTCTGTTATTGGTTGTATAAAAAGAAAATATTAATTAAAATTTGAGTTAAATTTTTTAGCGTTCGCCATTGAACTTCTTTAAGTGTATTTAAACGCAATAGCTTAGGATATTGGTTCTTCGTGTAAAAGCATTTATTTAGGGTAAAGGACAAAAACACCCGAGTTTAACGACTAAAGCTTGTGCTTAAGCTAATATCGCAAACTATAATGTTTGCATGTACTAATATTGGGGTATTAACAAAACCCCCGATTATGAAAGTAAAAATCAATATTATCGAAATTGGAAAATTCCTTATTTGTTTAGGCATTTCTTGGATAGCGTGGATGTTTAAATGGTCCGCAGCTTCTGTTTTTTAGTCATGACCAATTAGGAAAATAAAAATAGTTGACCGCTTCTTTACCGAAGCGGTTTTTTTATTTAAATCGAATGGACATTACAAATATTGATTGGGAAGCCACCTTTGAAGGACATTTAGGGATAAGAAGCCTTTTTTGGCACTAATTGAAGAAAAGGCCTAATCATTCGATTTGTTTATTTTGCCCTAGCCTTTTTAAGGATTTTGTCAATTAGTTTCCGTTCTTTTTTGTTGAGTTTACCATCAGCACCACCTATTTCATTGAGAAGGACTGTTAAAGCATGCTTTTTATTTTTGGGCATTTCCTTTAAAATAGTCTTGTATTCCTTTTCGGTTATATCCCTGGATTCCTTGATAAGGGAATTATCAAATCTAAGGATCCGCATTAATTCGGACATAATATCCAATTCTGAATTTTCAATTTGCCCATCTGCCAGTATTACCTCCTCCATAGCTTTTATTATCGCTAATTTTTCGGTCAAATTATATTCCATATGCCCCTTTTTAATATTTTATACAAGGTAAATAAAATTCCGCATTGATATCATGCTTTAAGTTGTTTTTCAAGCAAATAAAAATCATAAACCAATAGCCACTGCAAGCTGTAATCAATGGGATTACAAAGCTATATTGATTGAACAATATTGTTTCAGTTATCTAATGAGTATCAATATGGCGCCCAAGGCAGTAAGAATTAAGATCATTTTTCTATAAAAACCCTCCTTGATGATTTTGACCAATCGCACTCCAATAAATACACCAATAAGAATTCCGGGAATAAGCTTTAAATCAATCAGTAGGGAGTCTGGGGTAATTGTTCCCCATGACCAGATATGAAAAGGCACCTTAAAAAGATTGATAATAAAGAACAACCATGCGGCAGTACCTATAAATTCATTTTTCGGCAGTCGCATGGCCAAGAAAAATATATTGCTAAAGGCCCCGGCCAAATTGCCGATCATTGTGGTGATTCCGGCCATTACGCCCATAAAACCCGCAAAGGCCCAATGCGAAGGAACATTTTTCGATTTCCTACGGTCCCACCAATACATCATGAACACACTGCCTAGAATAATAAAGGCCATGCCGATCTTAAAGGTCTTTTCATCCAAGTCCTTGCCAATAAAAACCCCGATAAGCACACCGACAACCATCCAAGGCAAAAAGCGCAGGATATATTTCCATTGGGTATGCCTGTTATAATAGATTACTGCAAAAATGTCGCCGACAATTAAGAGGGGAACAATAATTCCGGTTGATTCTTTGGCGCCGAAGGCAAGGGCCATTAGGGTAACAATAATAATGGCAATTCCCTTGATTCCGGCCTTGGAAACACCAATAACAAAAGCTGCGGTCAAGGCCAAGATCCAAGAAAAGGTTGTTATATCAGATTGTATTAATAGCAGCACATAAGTCGTTTAGCGAACAAGGAACAAAAGTATTCTAAAAAATTATATCTTTAGCGGCAACCAAAAAACCACAAATGGAACTAAGTACCCTCGATTACAGCTTTATTATTGTATTCTTTTCAGTTGTTTTAGGAATCGGGATTTATGTCTCCAAAAAGTCAGGGAAAAACAGTTCGGAATTTTTTCTTTCGGGCAGGACCATGCCTTGGTGGCTTCTAGGGCTCTCAATGGTGGCGACCACATTTTCTACCGATACACCAAATCTTGTGACCGACATTGTCAGAACCGACGGCGTTTCTGGTAACTGGGTATGGTGGTGTTTTTTAATAACCGGAATGCTTACCGTATTTGTTTATGCCAAACTCTGGCGTAAATCGAATGTGAATACTGATTTAGAATTTTATGAACTAAGATATGGGGGTAAACCTGCTAGTTTTTTAAGAAAATTCCGTGCGGTTTACTTAGGGGTTATATTTAATGTGATCACCATGTCTGCAGTTACCTTGGCCGCTATTAAAATTGGGGGCATCATGTTGGGGCTCGAGCCTTGGCAAACCGTTGTAGGTGCAGGATTGATTACGGTGACCTTTAGCGCCTTGGGCGGGTTTAAGGGTGTTGTTTATACCGACTTCCTTTTGTTTTTTGTAGCCATGGCAGGCGCCATTGGGGCAGCATATTACTTGGTTAATTTGCCCGAAGTTGGTGGAATAGATGCGGTAATGTCCAATGAAAATGTAAAGGACAAACTTTCTATTTTACCTGAATTCAGTAATACAAAGGCCGTGATTACGCTATTGGCAATACCACTTGCCGTACAATGGTGGAGTTCTTGGTATCCCGGTGGGGAACCGGGTGGTGGTGGCTACATAGCCCAACGAATGTTAGCGGCAAAAGATGAGAACCATGCCATTGGAGCCACATTTTTCTTTAATATCATGCACTATGCCCTAAGACCTTGGCCATGGATATTGGTTGCTTTGGCCTCTTTGGTAGTATATCCAGACATTGCAAGTATCTCTGAAGCGTTTCCTAACGTGCCCGTTGACAAATTAGGTCACGATTTGGCCTATTCCGCTATGTTGACCAAATTACCAAGTGGATTATTGGGCTTGGTGTTAGCCTCATTGATTGCTGCTTATATGAGTACCATTTCGACCCAGTTGAATTGGGGATCTTCCTATATTGTCTTTGATTTTTACAAGCAGCAAATAAATCCGGAAGCCTCAGAAAAAAGGTTAGTGGCAGTGGGTAGATTATCAACGGTAGTATTAATGGTTTTTAGTGCTGCTCTGGCGTTGTTGATGCAGAATGCCATGCAGATTTTTGATATGCTCCTTCTATTTGGCGCAGGTACCGGTCTTATTTTTATTCTACGTTGGTTCTGGTGGCGAATAAATGCTTGGACCGAAATTTCGGCCATGTTTGCCTCGGGGATCCTATCCATACTTTTAAAGGCTACACCACTTGGTGACTATTTCTTTAATATTGAAACGGGGATTTTACCAGATTGGGGAGAAATCCCTTTTGTAATGATCATAACTACAATCATATGGCTAACGGCTACTTTTGTCACACAACCAGAATCCAAAGATGTGCTACGGTCGTTTTATAAGAAAATACAACCGGGAGGCCCTGGGTGGCGTAAAGTGGTAGATGAGGCCAAAAAAGATAATATTGAAGTTGACTTGGGTGAAAAATGGAGTGTGCCCTCCGGAATCCTCGCTATGCTTTTGGGTGTTGTTCTAATTTATACCATTATGTTCGCTACAGGACATTGGATATATGGTCACACCACCTCAGCTTTGATTCATACAGGACTTGCCTTAATTTCAGGATTCTCATTGATCAAGGCCTGGGGCAAGATGAAAGATGATATTTTGTAGGGTATGGGCTTGAAGAATAGGGTAATTTCAGTCGATATTTTTAGGGGCCTGACTATCGTACTAATGATTTTAGTGAATACCCCGGGTACTTGGTCCAGTGTATATGCTCCCTTTTTACATGCTGAATGGCATGGGTACACCCCAACCGACTTGGTCTTTCCTTTTTTCCTGTTTATCGTGGGAACATCGATTGCCTTTGCCTATCAAAAAAAGAAAGCCTC
>JABDKZ010000140.1 GCA_013001935.1 Maribacter sp. | reverse complement strand
TACTGACGGATATTTCCTTACCTTAGGGAATCTTGAGTAGATTTATATGGTTCAATTTCCTAAAATAATAGCCGTTTTAGTCAATTTCACTTGGTTTTTAAATATAAAATCAAAACTCGCCCTTCTTTTCATATGGTGTATCTGCCTTTCTTCCAGTGCCCAAAGACAGAAAACAAGTTTTTTTGAAACCGAAGAAATAACAATGTTTAATTTAAGGGCTGATCTGAAGACCGTATTCAAGGATCGCGGGGATGATCCACAGTACCATAAGGCGACCATACAATACAAAGCGGATTCAAATTCAATCAATATCCCGATTAAAATCAAAACCAGAGGTCACTTTCGCAAGCTATCATCAAACTGCAAGTATCCCCCTTTATTTCTGAATTTTAAAAAATCGACTATCCCAAAAAATTCTGTCTTTAACAACCTGGAGAAGGTGAAATTGGTAACCCCTTGCCAAGCAGACAAGTACGTTGTTTACGAATTCTTGGTGTACAAAATGTATAATCTTATTACACCAAGGAGTTTTAAACCGAGCTTGGTTAAAGTTATTTATCAGGACACGGTAAAAAACAAAAGTTCTAAACCTTATTACGGAATTCTATTGGAAGAAGAAAAACAGATGGCCAAGCGAAATCATTCCAGCCCTTTGGAGAAAATGGGACTGAGTCCTGAGGGCACTGAAAAAGAGGAATTTATGAAAATGGCCGTATTCCAATACATGATCGGTAATACTGATTGGTCAGTACAGTTTCAACAAAATATTAAGTTGATCATGGATGATTCCTTAAACTTGCCTATTGCCATACCTTATGATTTTGATCATGCTGGAATTGTTAGGGCACCCTATGCCAAACCAGCACCAGAACTTCAACTGGGATCTACATTGCAGCGAAGATATAGAGGGTATTGCATACCGGAAATGAAGCAATTCTCGGCTATATTGAAAAGTTTCAATGAACTAAAGGAGGATTTCTATGCCTTATATGATGGCAATCCACTATTAAGTATTAGTTATCAAAGTCAAACACTTAAATTTCTTGACCGTTTCTATGAAACTATTAATGATCCAAAAAAAGCCAGAAAGGCATTTAGCTATCCTTGCAACAAATCAGGAACCGGGAATATTGTGATTAAAGGATTGAAAAAAAACAAATAGTGCATACCAACCTAGGCAATAGAAAACAGCTAAATAACCGTACTAATTAAACTGCCAAACCCTATTGTCTATTAGACCAGTTTCTTTAATAGGCGTAATGCCAATTCTACCTGTTCCAAATGGGTCCTAAACGATAAAACAGCAAATCGTATCCAATAAACTCCATCTAGGGTGGTTGAGGATAAAAAGATGCGACCATCTTGCATAATTCGATCTACAATTTCTTGATTAAATGCATTCGCATTCCTGTTTTTGGGAAGGTACCTAAAAATGGCGATTGATAAATCGGGCTCAGGGCCTACTTCAAATCCCAATTTTTGGACTTCCTTATAGAAATAATGGCATAGCAATATTTTTTCATCCAATGCAGCCTTAAAAGGAGCTAGACCTAATAATTGAAGGGATATCCACATGCGTAGCCCTCGAAAGTGCTTGGTCAACTCAGGGGAAAGATCCGCTGGCGAAGGATCTTCATCTAGGGTAAAGGCATCTTGCATATAATTCGCCGTATAGCGATGGGTTTCATAAAGGGCTGCAGTATCCTTAATAAGAATGGCTCCAATACCATAAGAAAGAAACAATCCCTTATGGGGGTCAATCGCAATTGAATCGGATAGCTCCACACCTTTGAATGCAGGTTTTAAAGTATCTGATAACATAAAAAACCCACCGTAGGCAGCATCTACATGAAACCATAAATCATTGTCCTGGGCAATGATACCAATAGCTTCCAAGGGGTCAATAGCCCCTGTATCGGTAGTGCCGGCTGAAGCGAAAACCATAAAGGGCAAAAGGCCCTGCGCTATATCTTTCTGAATCTGTTGGTTTAAATCCTTTGGCTTCATCTTAAAGTGGTCATCCATGGGAATATAGCGTATGATGCACTCCCGCATGCCCGCAATACGCAATGACTTTTGAACACAATGGTGTAACTGTGCAGTCATATAGATTACACTTCTTTCGATATCTTTTGCCTTTATTCCTTTGGCATCCCGGGCAGTAGTTATCGCTGAAAGGTTGGCAATAGAGCCCCCTGATGTCAAATTTCCAAGGGCTGTTGTTGGGTACCCGACCATCTCGCACATCCAACGTAATAACATATTCTCCATGCGAACGCCACCGGGACAAGCAAAGAATATGCCCGCATACCGATTCGTAACTGCGGCAAGATAATCGCCCAAGGCAGTGGTATAAACACCACCGCCAGGAATATACCCAAAATGACCCCCGGAAGCAGGGTTTAAATTAGGGGTGTCTACATTATCCTTGAGGCATTGCAACACCTCCTCTATGGATTTGCCATTTTCTTCAAAATGGAAATCATAGATCTCTTTTCCCATGGTTTCGGAAACTACGTAGGTGGTATGTTGATTGAAGTTATCTAAAAAATTATCCGCATAATCTTGGACGGCTGCATTCCAATAGGACCTCTGACTTCCCATAGGCTCTAACTTCCGTGAGATCGGTTCCAGAGCTTTTATTTTTTGTATCATAAAGCGTAATTACAAAAAATAATTTAACCCATTACGCTGGTATTACTATTTATGGCCATAAATGGACTATTTTTTCCGTTTCGTATACTAGAAATAGGGTTTTTCATGAAAGATTTCTAATTTTAAAAAGCTTGTTCAATAGCAATTGAATTACAAAGTAATCCCAAATATGGAGCAGAGAATAACAATTATTGGCCTTGGAGTTTTCGATTTAACGGTGTCGAACAAATTTTATAAAGAAAAGTTTGGATGGAAACTTTTGGATTCAAGCAATGAAAATATTTCATTTTTTCAGTTAAATGGTATATTACTATCGCTCTATCCGCGAGAAAAATTAGCTGAGGATGCGACAGTAAGTCCTAAAGGCAAGGGGTTTAAGGGGTTTACCCTGGCTTATAATACCCGAAACAAGGAAGAGGTTGATTCGCTCTTTGAAGATTTTTTAAACAAAGGAGTAAAGATTGTGAAACCGCCAGGAGAAGTTTTCTGGGGAGGCTATAGTGGTTATATAGCAGATCCCGATGAAAACCTATGGGAAATTGCCTTTAATCCTTTTTTACCATTAGATGGGCAAGGAAATGCCACTGAAGTTACCTAAAAATCAAAAAAGGGATACTCGTAAAGTAGTATCCCTTTCTAGCAAATAAACTTATATTATTTAATTGCTGTCAAAACGAACGTTTACTAGAGCTACAGGAGCATCTCCCCTATCCTCGCCCTCAACTGGTTTGTGAACAAAATAAATTTCATCGGCTTTTACATTCAAAGGTTCCGTAATCGAAATAACTATCATTCCTCCAGGTTGCCCTTCAACAGGTTTTGGCATACTACCCGACCCGATTAGTTTGCCATCAGGGGCATTCAATCGCATTTCAAAATGGATCCCTGCTTTTGGCGGATCCTGCCAACCCGTGGTAATATGGGCTGCTTTGATGCCATGTAAATCAATGTCCTCAAAGACGAACCACCCTCCATCTTTTGGTGCCAACAATAAATCGGATCCCTCAAAAGAAACTGGCATAAACCCTTTATTCTTGGTGGTTGGTGTAAAAGGCACCGTACTTCCCTGAAGGGCGACCGAACCTACTCCAGTCAAGGCAAGCGCATTGGTCTCCCCATTATCCGTATAACTTGCCGTTATGACCATTACATTGTCGCCTTCAGAAGGTTCGGGTATAATACTTCCCGACGGGGGTAAGGATATACTCTCCGAACCCGTTTGCACCAAGGATTGAATATATTGGGTTATTTGCCTAGATTCTTCTTGTGTAACATTCGGGTGGGCAGGCATCATGACTTCGCCCCAAACACCGGTTCCCCCTTCCACAATTTTCTTTTGTAAATAGCCCATAGCCTTAGGG
>JABDKZ010000113.1 GCA_013001935.1 Maribacter sp. | reverse complement strand
TGGGCCCCGGCCGATATGAAATACCGTTGGTACTGGAATTTTCCCTTAACATTCTCACCACATGTTAAACATCGGGTATATGTGGGCAGTCAGTTTGTACATAAGAGCGATGACAACGGCCAAAGTTGGCAGATAATAAGTCCGGACTTGACTTTGAACGATAAATCGCACCAACAAAGTTCGGGGGGTATCGCTACCGATAATTTAATGACCTTTGATGGTGCTACCCTGATTACCATAAAAGAATCTGCAATTGAAGCGGGTCTTATCTGGACGGGAAGTAACGACGGGCAAGTACATGTCACAACCAATGGCGGTGAAACCTGGACCAATGTAAGTGCCAATATTCCCGATCTACCAAAATGGGGTACCATTTCGAATATAGAAACTTCGCGTTATAAAAAAGGGACTGCATATATCAGTGTTGATATTCATCAAATGGGTGATTTTGATCCCTACATTTATAAAACCACCGATTATGGCCAAAGTTGGAAATTGATCAGTGGCGACATCCCAAAATCGGTCCACAGCTTTGTACATGTAATCAAAGAAGATCCCAAAAGGGAAGGTATGTTATATGCAGGTGTTGATAATGGAATATATATGAGTCATGACGATGGGGAGCACTGGATGCGGTTAAGAAACAATTTGCCCCCTGCCCCTGTATACTGGTTAGAAATCCAGGAACGCTTCGATGATTTGGTAGTGGGCACCTACGGAAGGGGCTATTATATTTTGGATAATATTGCCCCCTTACGCGAATTTGATTTAGATGCCAAAGATGAAAAAGCGCATCTTTTTAGTCTACGACAGGCTTATCGCTTTCATAGCAAACAAAGCATTAAAACCGATGGGCCAAGTAACAATTCTGGAAGAAATCCGGGGTATGGGGCCGATATTCATTATTACTTGAAAGACAGTACAACTCAAAAGGTTGAAATTCAGATTTTAGATGCCAATAATGAAATCATCCGAACTTTAAAAGGCAAAAATGACAAAGGAGTTCATAGAACCATGTGGGACTTGCGCTATGAACCTACCTATAAACCAAAATTAAGGTCCACCCCCCCTGGCAGGCCCTGGGTACAACTAAATGGGGAAGGTTGGAGGCCTTTGGTAACTTGGGATTTGGATTTATGGCGCGGACAATTTGGGCCTCGGGTTGTTCCCGATTTTTATAAGGTGAAGCTAATTATAGGTGAAGAAGAATATGTCAGGGAATTGGAAGTTTTGAAAGACCCCGCCTCTGAAGGTTCATTAGAAAATATTAAAGAACAAGTAGCTTTTTCGTTGGAACTGCGCGATGCCATGAACCTTGCGGTGACCATGATCAATGACATCGAGATCATTAGGGAAGAACTGAATGAAATAATCCCCAGTTTAAAGCAAGAGAGCGATATACAACGAGCCACTGAATTAAGAGAAATGGCCCAGAATATCGCGGGTTCCTTGTACGATATTCAATTGACCGGGGCTCGGGAAGATGCCTTTAGGGCCCCCATGAAATTGTATGGAAGACTAAGTGCGTTAGCGAGCGATATTGGCGGTCATGGTATTGATTTCAAGCCTACAGATCAGCAGCGCGAAGTATATGCCATATTCAACAAACGTCTGGAAAATGTAAATGATAGGATTAAAAAATTCATGAAGGTAGAAGTGAAACAATTGAATGCGCAATTGAAAAAAAGTAAACTTCAAATACAAATCAATAAAAAAATAAAATCATAAACTCGGGTAGTACTAGCGCAACAGCATTAAAAACTAATCGATTACCCCATATTCCTGAAGGTCTTTCGCTTTCATGGCAACAATATTCACATCCAGGGGTATTGGGGTCAAGGGCTCATTTATGGTATCCCTTGGGCTGTTTACAATATCGTCAACAATGTCCATCCCCTTTATTACCTTCCCATAAATGGTATAATCGCCATCCAAGCGATGTTCCCCTTCCTTATTATGTACAATGTAAAATTGGCATCGGGCAGAAAGCTTATCGGGATTATTGTCCCTTCCCGCACCAAAGGCACCGTATTCGTGCAAGAGTTTATCATTAAACTCAGGTTCTAGCAAATACTCCGGGTCATTAAATCCTTCCGGGGTATCCGGGCAGCCCCCCTGGGCCACGAAATTTGGGATAACCCTATTAAAGGTCAGCGAATCCCAATAACCAGCCTTCGCCAATTGTATAAAACTTTGCTTGTGGTTTGGGGTCTCGTCATAAAGCCAAACCAAAATCTCCCCTTTGGGTGTTTTTATCTGCCCTATCTCAAATGTCTTATTAGAAGCACAGGTTGACAATACGAATAGCAACGGCAATAGTAATTTATACATGTCTTGAATTCTTTGTGGGAAGATAAAAAAAAGAGGCTAAATAGATCTTAGCCTCTTTTCTTGATTTAAGTTGGTTATATTATTTTTATTTGGCCAAGGCCTTTTTAACAACTCCAATAATGGCCATTAAAACGCCTCCGCCTACACCACCGCCGGCAACGCTGCCTAAAATTCCGGCCATGTCCATTCCTCCGCCATCAACATCCATCCCCAACATACCAAGAATTTGACCTCCAAGACCGCCTCCCAAGATACCAACAATAGAGTTTCCTAGGGTTCCTAAGGACATATTCTTTAATAGTTTTCCAGCTACATTACCCCCAAGGGCGCCTGAAACCAATTGAATTAGTAACGGTAAATACTCTTCCATTTTTTAGTTATTTAGTTGATTATTGTTCATAAATTTAGCTATTTTTTATTATAATATTCATTATTAGGTCTATATTTTATCATATTCCTATTATATCGCCTTTTTTGCTAACTATTTGAAAATTGGTGAAAACAGCTGCAGAACCTTGTGTTTTGCTAAACGAAATCCTATTTTTAATGGCTGATAAAATCCATTAAAATGCGATTAAAAACCATCCTACTTTTCCTGGCAATTTCTTTTTCCCTGCCCCTGCTTTCACAAAAAGAATCCCCTAAAACCAATAAAAAAATAAAGGTGCTCATTATAGATGGTCAAAACAACCACGATCAATGGCCAAAAATCACTTTCATGCTTAAAAAATATATGGAAGAGAGCGGAAAGTTCGAGGTCGATGTAAATAGAACCAGGTATACCTGGAAAGGGGAAGTCTATCTCTCTGATTTTGGAGTAGACGGGGTGCAGCACACAGCGGCAAGGGATAAACCGGAGAGCGACCCCAATTACAAGCCAAAATTCAAAAATTATGATGTGGTCGTTTGCAATTTTGGATGGAGTGCCGCCAATTGGCCGGCAACAACCGAAAGCGCATTCGAAGAATACATGAAATCGGGAGGTGGTTTGGTAGTTTTCCATGCGGCAGACAACTCCTTCCCGAAATGGCAGGCCTATAATCAGATGATTGGTTTAGGGGGTTGGGGAGACCGTACGGAAAAAGACGGGCCTTATGTATATTATAATAATGACGATGAGTTGATACGCGACATGACTCCCGGTAATGGTGGTGCTCATGGGCCGCAGCACGAATACCAGATACAAATTAGAAATGCAAATCATCCTATTACCCAAGGTATGCCTCCAAAATGGTTGCATACCAAAGACGAACTGTATGAAAGGCTGCGTGGACCAGCGGAAAACATGGAGATATTGGCAACGGCCTATGCCTCGAAAGAATTCAAGGGTTCTGAAAGGCACGAACCTGCCCTAATGGTACTGAATTACGGTAAGGGTCGTATTTTTCATAACATTATGGGCCATGCCGATTATTCGGTACAGTGTGTCGGGTTTATCACTACCATGCTCCGTGGTACGGAATGGGCCGCTACCGGCCAGGTAACTTTTCCAATTCCCAAGGATTTCCCGACCTTGAATACATCAAGTAGTCGTAATTTTAATCAAAAACAATAAATGCAACTTACACTCAGTATTCCCGCCTTGCTCTTTCCGGCAATTTCGTTATCGATGTTGGCTTATAACGCCCGATATTTGGCCATAGCCGCCTTGATTCGACAATTACACCAAAAATTTCAAGAAACGGCCTCGCCAGGGGTAGGGCTTCAGGTCAAACAATTGAACAAACGCCTAACAATAATTAAAAATATGCAGGCCGTTGCAATTTTAAGCTTTTTGTTCAGTGTAATAACCATGTTCCTTATTTACATCGAATATGAGTTTTGGGCCAACTTGATATTCGGCATTAGCCTATTGGCTTTGATGGTCTCATTGGTGCTTTCCCTTATCGAAGTCCAATTATCGACAAAGGCCTTGTCGATACAGTTGGAAGATATTACGCCCAAAGCACAGAAAGGGTAATACGTCTTTTGATTCTTAAAATCATCCTGTGTGCCAAACCAAATAAGGCCATATGAGAGCTATTAAAAACAGTGTATTATGAATTTCGTAGATCGCTTGTTCATGATTTTTGTAAATGTCACTTGTCTGATCCCGCTGTATATTTTTCCGATTCTGGGGTCAAGTCAGGAGAATGGCAATGGGCAGGCACCTAAGGAAATTAAAGCGTATTTCCTCAATAAAACGGAACTTCATTTGGATGGACTGGTTGACGAGGCATTTTGGATGTACATTCCGCCAAGTGGAAATTTTCTAATGCAAGAACCAAAAGAGGGCGGTGAACCTACAGAGCAGACTGAAATAAGGATCGCATACGATAAGCAGAATATCTATATCTCTGTAATTTGTTATGACAGCGATCCAGAGGGGATAAAGGCTTTTCAAATGAAAAGGGACGAATCGCTGGAAACAGACGATCGTTTTAGATGGGTTTTTGACACATTTATGGATAAACGAAGAGCCTACTTCTTTGAAATAAATCCTTTGGGGTTACGAGGCGATGGTCTTATTTCTTCAGGCCAAGGGCAAACGTTGAACCAGGACTGGGATGGTATTTGGAAAGCATGGACACATATAGGTGATTTTGGCTGGTCGGCCGAAATTCGGATTCCTTTTAGGAGCATTAACTTTGATTCAAACAGTGCAGTCTGGGGAATTAATTTTCAAAGAACAATACGTCGTAATAATGAAGAATTGCTGTGGACAGGTCACCGTCGTAATCAGGGATTGTTACGACCACAGAATGCCGGTATACTCACCGGTCTTGTTGATCCATCGCAAGGATTAGGGCTAGAGGTCGTTCCTTATGTCATAACACAGGCCGGCAAGGAGTATGATGATGAAAATGACCAATTCACAAAAGACGAATCTGCAGATTTTGGATTTGATATCAATTATAATATCACATCCCAATTGAAGGCCTCTTTCACATACAACACTGATTTTGCACAGACCGAGGTAGACGACAGACAAATAAACCTAACTCGTTTTCCTTTACGTTTTCCCGAAAAAAGGGATTTTTTCCTTGAGGGCTCCTCAATTTTACAATTTGCGCCCCGAAGTGGTGTAGACCCTTATTTTAGCCGTAGGATAGGACTGGTTGAGGGGGTGCCTATTCCCATTAAGTATGGGGGTCGACTCATTGGAAATATCGGCAAGAATAACCTGGCGCTAATACATGTGCGAACTGCGGAAGAGGGCGAACTCAAACCAGAAAATTTTACCGTGGCCAGATATCGGCGGGATTTTTGGAAAGAAAGTTCAATTGGCGTTTTGTACACCAGAAGAAGTACCGATGGTGATTCTCTATTAGGCAATCCGGTTCAAGATAGGAATACACTGGCCGCTGACCTCACATTGAGTACATCAGAATTTTTAGGGGATAAGGTGCTACAATTTTCTGCCTTTTTTATTGGACACAACCCTGCTTCACCTTTTGACGATTCCACTTCATTGCTAGATCGATCAGTACGTGGTCTACGATTTAATTTTCCCAACCAACCCTGGTCTGCCTGGGTTTCATATAGGGAATTTGGGGATGAGTATGATCCAGCGGTAGGGTTTAATCGTAGAAATGGATTCAAAAGGCTGCAACCAGCTATAAACTATGCTCCCCTGTTTGAAAAAAGTAAGGTTATAAGAGAAATAGAATGGGGCATATACTATGAGTATCTTGCTTCCCTTGAAAACAAGCTTCTTACCGAGAATCTTAGGTTTACCTTAGGGGAGATCCGATTTGAATCCGGTGAGAGTTTAGGTGTTGAAATAAACAGAAACTTTGAATTTCTCGATGAAAATTTTGACATCTTAGGAGACGGCTCAGTAATTGTGGCTCCAGGGGAATATGTGAATTGGAGTTACGAACTAGAGGCTTCTTCCGCTTCATTTCGAAAGGTATCTGGATCTATCGGATATGAAGCCGGAGGTTTTTGGACGGGGAATATTTCCACATTGGCTTTGGGGTGTACCTTACGGCCAGCACCCGGTATTAATCTGGTCGGCGAGTATAATTATACCAAGGTAACTGCTGAGAATAGCGGCTTTAATACAAATTTGTTCCGGATGAATCTAGGCCTTGATTTTACCCCCGACATATCGTTATCATCGAATATCCAGTATGATGATATAAGTGAGGTTCTGGGTACCAACACCCGTTTTCGATGGATAATTACCCCTGGCACCGACGTTTTTTTTGTGTATAACCACAATTGGCGGAACAACCCCGTTTTGGATAAAAGGTTTTTTACGGTACAACAGGGCGGAGCTTTGAAAATTGTTTACACCTATCGTTTTTAAAATGTTGAAAATAGTTAAGGTTTTGAAATTTTCTAGCAGCCTATGTCAGTGATCGACTAAAAAGAATTAAGCAGAAGATTCGCTTTTATATCAACGACCAATTTTCCAAAAAGACCTATTTACCAATGTGAAATAAGGCATCCCCTTGATTTACCACGGCTTGATTATTGATGCTAAAGACAAAACCGTCATAAGGCGCTTTTATTTTTTTACTGTGCCGAGCATAAGTATCAGTAATCAATCCTATTTCCTGACCCTTTTTAATTTCACTGCCATTGGTAAGTTCAGGTATAAACATACCAGCGGTAGGTGCACGAAGCCATTTACGATTGGTCAACAGCACCGAATTCATGCGTTCAACATAAAATGGTTCTACCTTTGAAATCATTTTAAGGTGCTTTAGTACATTCAGTATGCCTTGCATACCCTCCAAAATAGCGTAATCATCAAAGCGCATACTTTCCCCTGCCTCAAAAACGATTGTAGGTTTACCCATACGATAAGCGGCCTCGCGAAAAGATCCTTTGATCAATCTTGATGAAAATAAAAAAGGGGCATTAAATATCTTGGCCAATTCCTTACTCGTTCCATCTTCGTGGGTAAAGCGAACCTGAGGGAAATTATGCCTTTGTGCACCCCCAGTATGCAGGTCTATGGCAAAATCCATTTGATGCATTATCTGTGATACATAATGATAGGCCATGCGACTTGCGAGAGAACCGGACTTTTTACCTGGAAAACTACGGTTAACATCTTTACCATCGGGCACATCACGTGAAAAATGAATGAACCCAAAAATATTGAGGATAGGAACGGCAATAACCGCCCCACTACGAATATTGAACCGTTTTTGTTGCAACATACGTCTCACAATCTCTATTCCATTGATTTCATCACCGTGCAATCCCGCCTGAACTAAAATCGTTGGACCCGGTTTTTTGGCGTTGAATACGTAGACGGGTATATCAATGAGTGTGCCAGTAGGCAACCTGTCTATACCAATCTTTAGGAGTTTTTCTTCCCCCGGCGCCACAGATTCGCCACCTATTACGATAGTATTATTTTCTTTTTCTTGGAACATTTCTTTCTACAAACAATATTATTTCTTTGGCGATATTTACACCCGTAGCTTCCTCAATACCCTGTAGTCCTGGGGATGCATTGACCTCAATAAGTAAGGGCCCCTTTTTGGAACGAATGATATCGACACCGGCAACGCCCAAGCCTAAGTGCTTTGTCGCATTCAATGCTATAATTTGCTCTTTGGCAGTTGGTTTAATTGCCTCGGTTACCCCTCCCCGATGCACATTGGAACGAAATTCACCAACAGGACTACTACGCTTCATGCTTGCAACAACCTTGTTGCCAACGACAAAAATGCGAATATCTTCCCCATTTGATTCCTCGATATACTTTTGAATAAGTATGCTTGTATCCATTTTATAAAAAGTGTCAATGATTGATTTGGCCGACTTTTTACTTTCTGCTAGAATTACACCAAGCCCCTGGGTGCCCTCCTGTAGTTTGATAATGACCGGTGGACCTCCTAAAAGCTCAATTTGTTCTTCAATATCGTCGGGGTTAATAGAAAAGAGGGTTTCAGGAATGGGTATATGCTTACGTGATAATATCTGAAGTGTCCGTACTTTATTTCTTGCCCGGGTTATACTTAAAGAATGGGCTGTACTGAACACACCATTCATTTCAAACTGTTTTACAATAGCTACACCATGCCTGGTTACTTTGGCTCCAATTCTTGGTATTATGGCATCAAAGGCATCGGTTACATCTTCATTCAGATAATATACCATTGGCTTACCTGAACCTAATTTTACAGAACATTTGGTGTGATCGATCAATTCTATATAATGACCTAAATTTTCAGCCTCTTGTGCTATGCGTTTGGTAGAATACACATTCATACTGACTGATAGAAGTCCAATATCCATCGAAAAAACAGCTTAGTATTAAAATTGGAATGTAATATCGGTTAAAAATTGCAATTCTTCCCAAACTTGTTCTTGGTTTTAGTTTGATTCTTTAACAAAATGCAATTATTCTGAACTTTTACTGCCCAGATAAATACCAATTTCTTAAACTGGTTCTAAATACTGTATATTAAAGGCCTCAAAGTTTGTTAATAATTTATCGGATCATTAAATTAGCAGGCAAAATCAACTACCAATGAGCGGGTTCTTTAAAACTTCGATAGGTAGAAAGTATGCAATGGCTCTTTCTGCTTTTTTTCTTATTATTTTCTTGATTATTCATTTATCGGTCAATTTGACCTCACTTTTCAGTAAAGAGGTCTTTAATGAATTCTCACATTTTATGGGTACTAATCCGTTAGTGCAATTCGCAATGCAACCAGTACTTGTTTTCGGTGTCGTTTTTCATTTTATAATGGGCTTTGTTCTGGAAATGAAAAATAGGAGTGCTCGAAATGTGAAATACGTAAAAAATACAGGGTCGGCCAATTCGTCGTGGATGAGCAGAAATATGCTGCTGAGCGGCGCCGTTGTTTTGGCGTTCCTTGTCTTGCATTTTATCGATTTCTGGATTCCAGAAATGAACGTAAAATATATTCAGGGCGATATGTCCGGTTTGTTATCCGATGGCGATGGATACAGATATTATGAAGAATTGGTCCATAAATTTGAAAACCCGCTGCGCGTTGGCGCTTATGTTTTAGCCTTTGTTTTATTAGCATTACATCTATTGCACGGCTTCACTTCGGCTTTTCAATCAATTGGGGCGACCATGGGAAGAAAAAAAACAATGCAAAATATTGGTAAGGCTTATTCCATACTTATTCCATTAGGGTTTATAGTAATTGCGCTTTTCCATCATTTTAACCATTAATACCATTTATTTATGTCTGTATTAGACTCAAAAGTGCCAAAAGGGCCAATTAAGGACAAGTGGACCACCTATAAGGACAAAATAAATCTTGTAAACCCGGCCAACAAACGATTGATCGATATTATTGTGGTAGGTACCGGTTTGGCGGGAGGTTCAGCAGCCGCTAGCTTGGCAGAGCTGGGGTATAACGTAAAGACCTTTTGTTTTCAAGATTCTCCCCGTAGAGCACACTCTATTGCTGCTCAAGGAGGGATTAATGCCGCAAAGAATTATCAAGGTGATGGGGATTCTACGTATCGTCTATTCTATGATACTGTGAAAGGAGGGGATTATCGCTCTCGGGAAGCAAATGTACATCGCTTGGCAGAGGTGTCAGTGAATATTATTGACCAATGTGTAGCTCAAGGGGTACCTTTTGCTCGTGATTATGGAGGTTTGTTAGACAATCGTTCTTTTGGTGGGGTATTGGTTTCACGAACATTTTATGCCAAAGGGCAAACCGGACAACAATTGTTATTGGGCGCTTATTCGGCCATGAATCGTCAAATTGGACGTGGCAAGATCAAACCTTATAATCGCCATGAAATGTTAGATGTGGTGCTAGTTGATGGCAAAGCCAGAGGTATTATAGCCCGTAACCTGGTTACCGGGGAGATTGAAAGGCATTCTGCCCACGCCGTGGTACTAGGAACCGGTGGGTATGGTAATGCATTTTATTTATCAACCTATGCCATGGGAAGTAATGTAACAGCCGCGTGGAAAGCACACAAAAGAGGTGCTTTTTTTGCTAACCCCTGTTTCACTCAAATCCACCCTACTTGTATTCCGGTTTCAGGAGACCATCAATCTAAATTGACATTAATGTCAGAATCATTGCGTAATGATGGAAGAATATGGGTTCCTGGCAAATTGGAAGATGCAAAAGCCATTCAAGAGGGTAAATTAAAACCAACTAAAATTGCAGAAGAAGATAGGGATTATTTCCTCGAAAGACGTTACCCCGCTTTTGGTAACTTAGTACCTCGTGATGTCGCTTCTCGCGCTGCAAAAGAACGTTGTGATGCCGGCTTTGGTGTTAACGCTACCGGTGAAGCCGTGTATTTGGATTTTGCTGCTGCAATTCAGCGTTATGGCAAAGAACAGGCCCATGTAAAAGGTTTAGATGAAGATGATGCTGCTCTCGTAACGAAATTGGGGAAAGAAATGATTAAAAGTAAGTATGGAAATTTATTCCAGATGTACGAGAAAATCATAGATCAAAATCCATATGAAACACCCATGATGATCTTCCCAGCGGTGCATTATACCATGGGAGGCGTTTGGGTAGATTATAATTTAATGACTACAGTGCCAGGCTTATACTGTATCGGTGAAGCTAATTTCTCGGATCATGGAGCAAATAGATTAGGAGCTTCAGCATTAATGCAGGGACTGGCTGATGGCTATTTTGTTTTGCCGTATACCATCGGTGATTATTTAGCTGATGATATTAGAACTGGAGCTATTCCCATAGATTCACCTGAATTTGATGCTGCTGAAAATTATGTAAGGGAAAGATTGGATAAATTAATTAATAACAATGGTAAGTATTCCGTTGATCATTTCCACAAACGTTTAGGAAAGATTATGTGGAACAAATGCGGAATGTCTCGAAATGCGAAAGATCTCAAAGAGGCGATCAGTGAGATTGCAGCACTTAGAAAAGAGTTCTGGCAGGATGTGAAAATACCTGGACGCGCTGATGAGTATAATGAAGAATTGGCCAAAGCAGTACGCGTAGCCGATTTCTTAGAGTTAGGAGAATTATTTGCCAAAGATGCCTTAGAACGTGAAGAATCCTGTGGAGGACACTTTAGGGAGGAGCACCAGACCGAAGAAGGCGAAGCTAAACGTAGGAAAGAATTTCAATATGTTGCCGCATGGGAATATAAAGGAGAACCCAAAGATGCTGTTCTTCATAAAGAAGATCTGAAATACGAAGACATAGAAGTTAAAGAAAGAAGCTATAAATAGGAAACCTATGAAATTAACCTTAAAAATATGGCGTCAAAACGATGCAAAAGCTAAAGGCAAGATGATGGAATATCAACTTAATGATGTTTCTCCAGATATGTCATTTCTTGAAATGCTGGATGTATTGAACCAGGATTTAATTGATAAGGATGAGGAGCCAATCGCCTTTGATCATGACTGCCGTGAGGGAATTTGTGGTATGTGTTCCATGTACATCAATGGTCGTGCCCATGGCCCTGATAGGGAAATCACCGTTTGCCAACTGCATATGCGCAGTTTTAAAGATGGGGATACCATTTCTATAGAGCCGTGGAGAGCGAAAGCATTTCCTGTAATCAAGGATTTGATTGTAGATCGGTCTGCATTTGACAGGATCCAACAAGCTGGTGGTTTTATTTCTGTTAATACATCGGGGAACACCCAAGACGCAAACAATATTTTAATTGCCAAGGATGCAGCAGATACAGCAATGGATGCGGCTACCTGTATAGGTTGTGGTGCCTGTGTGGCATCATGCAAAAATTCCTCTGCCATGTTGTTCGTTGGGGCCAAAGTTTCACAATACGCATTATTACCCCAGGGGCAGGTGGAAGCGGTTGATCGTGTAAAAAATATGGTAGCGCAAATGGATTTGGAAGGTTTTGGGAACTGTACCAATACAGGAGCTTGCGAGGTTGAATGCCCTAAAGGCATTTCTTTAGAGAACATTGCGCGTATGAACCGTGAGCTGGTAAAAGCGAACATGATTAAATTCTAATTTAAGAAGCGTAAAAGGATATATTTAAAATCCCATCCTATTTCGGATGGGATTTTTTTATCTTTAGTTATGCCTAAAACCTACTCGGATACTAAAATAAAAGTACCGCGATTCAATGAGGAATCCGGTTTCTATACGACTCCTGAACGTTCTAAGATCATGGGCAAGATCCGAGGTAAGAATACCAAACCCGAATTGGCATTCCGCAAGGCCCTTTGGGCATCGGGATACCGCTACCGGATTGACTCAAGAAAATTGATTGGAAGACCCGATATTTTGCTCAATAGGTACAAAACCGTAATATTCATTGATGGCGAATTCTGGCATGGACACAATTGGGAAGAGCGGAAGCCTAAAATAAAAAGCAATCGGGAGTTCTGGATTGCAAAAATAGAACGCAACCAGCAGCGTGACGCGGAAGTGAATCAAGAATTAAGTCGTTTGGGATATAAAGTATTCCGTTTTTGGGAAAATCAGATAAAAAAAGATCTGGACGCGTGTTTGCATAAAGTTATTGCCCACTTAGAGCTACAATCCCACAAAAGCTAGCTGGTTTTAGTATTTTTATGGTTAGAAACGTTATATGCCCAACTATCCACATAAAATAAGCTCAAAATTACCCTATGTAAAAACTACAATTTTTACCACAGTGGGGCTGATGGCAAAAAAATACAAGGCTACAAACCTTTCCCAGGGTTTCCCTAATTTTGAACCGGACCAACACTTGTTAGATTTAGTTACTAAAGCGCTGAACGAAGGCCATAATCAATACGCACCTATGGCTGGTTTGCCGAAACTAAGGGAGGTCATTGCCCATAAAATAACCACATTACATCATCGGAAATACGATCCTGAAAGTGAAATAACTATTACTATTGGGGCATCCCAGGCCATATTTACCGCTGTCACTGCATTTATTGGCAAGGGCGATGAGGTAATCGTATTTAAACCCGCATATGACTGTTATGAGCCTGCAATCACAGTAAATGGCGGTATTCCTGTGCATGTGCAGCTCAATGAAAAGGATTACAAAATAAATTGGGACGTATTTAGAGATAAAATCACATCGAAAACCAGGATGGTCATTATTAATACACCCCATAATCCTACGGGTACCATTCTTTCCAGTGATGATATGCTGGAACTTCAAAAAGGCATTAAAAACACGAACATCATCGTAATAAGCGACGAGGTATATGAACATATTATTTTTGACGGGAATGAACATCAAAGCGCCTCACGCTTTGACGATTTGGCCTCTCGGACTTTTGTCTGCGCCTCTTTTGGTAAAACCTTTCATGTTACCGGATGGAAAGTCGGGTACTGCGTAGCGCCCAAAGAGTTGATGCACGAATTTCGTAAAACACATCAATTCAATGTATTCTGTGTAGACCACCCTGTGCAGCATGCATTGGCGGCCTATCTTCAGGATCCAGAACATTATTTAGGATTGAATCGTTTCTACCAAGAAAAAAGGGATTTCTTCCTCAATGCGTTGAAAGATTCCCGTTTTACCATAGTCCCTTCCCAAGGCACTTATTTTCAGTTACTCGGGTATTCAAATATTACCGAAGAAAGTGATGTTGATTTTGTCGAAAGATTAATTGTTGAACATAAATTGGCATCTATTCCCATTTCTGTTTTCAATGTTGGGGAAAGAGATGATAAAGTATTGCGTTTTTGCTTTGCCAAAACCCAGGAAACACTAGAAAAAGCGACTTCAATTTTGAACAAACTTTAATTCAACGATGCGTTAAGTTTGGTCATAAATTCTTCGATTTTATTAGGCTCTAACCAACGGGTAACCACCACCATATCGTTTTCCTTATCAATAACGATAAAATTGCCTCCAAAACCTGCGGCATAATACAGGTTTTCTGAAAGCCCTTCCCAATGCCGGCCTTCCTTTTTGTTCAACCACCACATATAACCATAATTCACATTCGGTATTGATGGTTCTATAGCCTTTTGAATCCACGCATTACTAATGATTTGCTGGTCTGACCATTTCCCATTATTCAAAAATAGAAGTCCAAAACGGGCCATGTCTTCTGTACTTATGAAAATCCCGGCTCCTGAATGACCACCTCCGGTCACAGATTTCATTTGTAGACCATCAACTTCTGTCCAGGCATGCTCATAACCATGCCAACGCCAAGTGGTTGATGCCCCAATTTTATCCATAAGTTGTTCTTTCAAGACCATAGGCAATGGTTTTCGCCAAATATGCGTCAGTGCATATGCTAAAACATTTACCCGTACATCATTATATTCCATAACGGTTCCTGGCTCATTCAATTTTCGAAATTTCCAATCATCAAGGCCTCCTTCTTTGGGTGGTCTATCGGCCCAATCCTTGCCGCCCCATAGTTCACCTGACCAATCCGAATTTTGTTGCAATAGATGTTCCCAGGTGATTTTACCATTATGCTCCCCACCAAATGTACCATCCCAAATATATTGCCCAACCTTATCTTTTGTGCTAGCAATTAAGGAATTGTCGGCTGCCAGGCCTGCAACGGTAGACAGAAAACTTTTGGTAACACTAAAGGTCATGTCTACGCGCTTTGTATCTCCCCATTTGGCAATTACATATCCGTTTTTAAGTATTACTCCCGCAGGGCCTCCTCTTTTCTTGGTAGGACCCAATATTTCATGAAAAGGTTCTCTTTCAAATCCTTTTAATATGGCTATCCTTAAATCTCGAGAGCCTGAGTATTCATTCTTTTGAGCAAAATCAACTGCCTCTTCCAGTGTGTTGAAATTAACCCCGAAATCTTTTGGCGGTCTTTCGGCCCATTCTACATTCCGTTCCGGGAAATAATAGTCGTCTTGGGCAATTAGGAAATTAGTGATGAATAGGGCAATGAATAGTAATTGAAAAGGACGCATATTATATTTGATTTATTCTTCGTTGAAGTTAATCAAATCAAACCGCATTAGCCAATCCATTTGTTTGTCTTTTCCAACGTAATAGGGATGCATGCCAAATTTGGAAAATCCGTTTTGCTCGTAGAATTTAATTGCTCCTTTGTTCCTCTCCCAAACACCCAGCCAAAGGAATGTCTTTGTTGTCTTGGCGGCCAATCTTTTCGCATATGCTAACATCTCTTTTCCAATGCCTTTCCCTTGAAATTCCTGAACCACATAAATACGTTCCAACTCTATGGAATCTTCACCTTTTAAATCGGATTGGGCCTCGTTTACATTTAACTTTAAATAGCCAACAAGATCATTGCCCTGGTAAACAAAGTAAAAAGATGAGTG
>JABDKZ010000090.1 GCA_013001935.1 Maribacter sp. | reverse complement strand
TATATTTTCAGTGCCATCTTCGAAATTCGGGGTAGTGCATCTTATATTTTTAATTCAACTCTAGTATTGGTCATGATAACAAAAAAAGAAGTGAAGGAAACGTATTATGAAAGTATAATCAAGCAAGGGTACAGTCGCAGGGATTTTATGAAGTTCGCCACCTATATAGCGGCATATATGGGCTTGGAAAACTCCTTGGTAGGACAGGTGGCCAAATCCCTTGAAACCACCTATCGATTGCCAGTAATTTGGGAACATTTTCAGGAGTGTACCTGCTGTAGTGAATCCTTTATCAGAGCAGATCACCCCATTGTCTCCGACATTATCTTGGATAAAATTTCATTGGATTACACCTTAACACTAATGGCAGCATCAGGACACCAGGCCGAAGCCGCTAAGCATGCTACGATGGAAAAATATAAGGGA
Organism: Maribacter sp.; assembly: GCA_013001935.1. GTDB lineage: Bacteria > Bacteroidota > Bacteroidia > Flavobacteriales > Flavobacteriaceae > Maribacter_A. The sequence goes on along the minus strand of JABDKZ010000090.1, from coordinate 3,023 downwards.
GAGTACATCCTCTGCGTTGAAGGTTCTGTGCCTATGGGTGACGATGGAAATTATTGCTGTATTGGTGGACGTTCAGCCAAAGATCTGCTTATTGAAGCAGCTGAAGGTGCCAAAGCGATCATTGCTTGGGGAAGTTGCGCATCCAATGGTTGTGTGCAAGCGGCAAAACCGAATCCTACAAAAGCTACACCCATTCACAAAATAATCAAGAATAAGCCAATTATCAGGGTTCCTGGTTGTCCTCCTATTGGTGAGGTTATGGCAGGAATAATCGTTCATGTGGTCACCTTTGGAAGGCTTCCCGAATTAGATAGAATGGGAAGACCCAAGGCATTCTACGCTAAGCGGGTTCATGACAGTTGCTACCGACGGCCCTATTATGATGCGGGATTGTTTGCAGCCTCATTTGATGATCAGAATGCCAAAGATGGTTACTGCCTGTATAAACTGGGATGCAAAGGACCTATGACCTATAATTCCTGTGGAACAATTAAATGGAATAATGGGGTAAGTTATCCTATTCAGTCCGGTCATGGATGTATTGGTTGTAGTGAGGAGAATTTCTGGGATAACGGCCCATTCTATGAACGAATGACGGGAATTCCAGGATTTGGCGAAGAAAAAAATGCCGATAAAGTTGGGAAGGTTGCCGCAGGGGTTTTGGCCGGCGGAATCGTTGCCCATGGTATAGCAGCCAATATCTCTAAACGAAAGGAATTAATGACAAGGATAAATCGTGGCAAAGAAAACATAAAAAATATTGAGTCTTAAAAACTAATAACATGGCAGAAAGAATAGTTGTTGATCCCATTACCAGAATTGAGGGTCACTTAAGAATAGAAGCTGAAATTAAAGATGGTAAAATTGTAGATGCTTTTAGTTCCAGTACCATGGTTAGGGGCATTGAGGAAATAGTTAAGGGGCGAGACCCCCGAGATGTTTGGGCTTTTGTACAGCGAACTTGTGGGGTATGTACCACCGTTCACGCATTAACATCAGTAAGGGCTGTGGAGGATGCACTGGGTATTCAAATTCCGGCAAACGCGGAAATGGTTAGGAATATAATGGAAGGTTCGCTGTATATGCATGATCATGTTGTACACTTTTACCATTTGCATGCCTTGGATTGGGTAGATGTGGTTAATGCCCTAAGTGCCGATCCCAAAAAAACATCGGAATTGGCCCAAAGTATTTCCGCCTGGCCGAAAAGTTCACCAGGCTATTTTTCTGCTATCAAAGACAGAATCACCAAGTTTGTTGAAAGTGGCCAATTGGGAATTTTTGCAAATGGTTATTGGGGTCATCCCCAGATGAAATTACCAGCTGAAGTTAATTTATTGGCCGTAGCACACTATCTCGAAGCGTTGGAATGGCAAAAGGAAATCGTTAAGATCCATACCATATTCGGAGGTAAAAATCCACACCCCAATTATTTGGTTGGTGGCATGGCCTGTGCTATAAATACCGAAAACCCAGGAGGTATTAATGCTGAGCGACTAGCGATGGTAGGAAAGCTGCTGAAAGAAGGAAAACAGTTTATAGAACAGGTTTATCTTCCTGATTTGTTGGCAATTGCCTCTTTCTATAAGGATTGGGGAGCAATAGGCAAAGGCTTTGGGAACTATATGTCTTATGGCGATTTTCCAACAAATGGTTATTCCGATGTATCCAGCTTCAAATTCCCTCAAGGCGTAATTTTAAATAGGGACCTGTCCAAGGTACATGATGTTGATCATAGAGGTGACCAAATCGAGGAATTTGTAAATAATTCCTGGTACGATTATTCAGATGGTGATGATAAAGGGAAACATCCTTGGGATGGTGAAACCAATATCAATTATTCAGGCCCTAAACCACCTTATGAGCACTTGAATGTTGAAGAAAAATACAGTTTCATTAAAACACCAAGATGGAAAGGGATGCCAATGGAAGTGGGGCCTTTAGCTAGATTATTGGTTGGTTATGGTAGAGGTAATAAAGAAATTCAAGATGCAGTCAATGGTGCACTATCCCATTTGAATGTACCTGTTGACGCATTGTTCTCCACTCTCGGCAGAACCGCTGCCAGGGGAATCGAAACACAATTGGTAACCAATTGGACCATGGAGTTTTATGATACCTTGATGAACAATATCAAAAATGGTGATGAACGTATGGCCAATACCGATTTTTGGGAACCAAAAACGTGGCCTGCAGAAGCAAAGGGTGTTGGCTTTATGGAGGCGCCTAGAGGGGCATTGGCACATTGGATCAAAATAAAAGATGGTAAGACTGAAAATTATCAGCAAGTAGTACCGAGTACTTGGAATGCCTCTCCAAGAGATCCCAAAGGTCAGCGTTCTGCTTACGAGTCGACTTTATTGGATACGCCCGTCGCTGATCCAGAATTACCATTGGAAATAATACGTACAATCCATTCTTTTGACCCCTGTATTGCATGTGCGGTACATTTATACGATGAACATGGAAACCATATTTCCAAAGTACAGAATATAGGAACTTGTGTTGGCTAAAACTTGGAATATGGAAACCAAAAATTTTAAACGAGTATTTGTCTGGGAATTACCGGTTCGGATTTTTCATTGGACTAACGTCCTTTGCGTCGTTGTATTATCGGTAACAGGGTTCATCATTGCAGATCCTCCAGTATTGTTGTCAAATGCCGAAGCTACCAATTTGAATTACTTTGGCGTTATTCGCTTGATTCATTTTATTACGGCATATATATTTTTCTTCGTGATGCTAATGCGGATTTATTGGGCTTTTGTTGGAAACCAATTTGCAAGTTGGAAAGCATTTTGGCCTTTTAAGAAAAAAGCGTGGAATAATATAGTTCATGTCTTGAAAATCGATATTCTTCTTTTCAATGAAGAGGAAGAAGATCTAAGTAAATTAAGTATAGGGCACAACAGCGTAGCGGCATTGTCCTATATTGCCATGTTCGCTATCGCTTTGATTTCCATTTTTACAGGATTTGCCTTGTATTCCGATATGAGCGAGTGGTGGCTTCCCAATCTATTCAG
>JABDKZ010000089.1 GCA_013001935.1 Maribacter sp. | reverse complement strand
CGGTAAACCCCCTTGTTTGTGCCACTATAGCAAAGAACAGGCAATGCTTTATCGATGAAATGCAGATTTATTGAATGAGGAAGGGTTTATTCATTGCAATACATACCGAATAGTCTGTGTAATCGCGTTGACCCATTGCCTAACATTGATCTTTAAGCCAAATTAACCCGCGTTTATTCGCCTAAAATCATAGCAAATAAGGTAATTTCTGTTTCTCTTGGAACTGAGTGGTTATTCTTTTTGGAAAGTAAGGGGGGCTTAGGACTACTTTTCAAGCCAATATCTTAGCTATTGATCTTTTCGTATAAAACCCTACCAATACCTTCGACTACCCCAACAACCAACGCGTTACCCATAAAAAATGCCCTTTTGGTATCCGAGATACCCGCTAACTGGGTGTGGTTGTCCGGGAACATGTTCAAGCGTTCTAACTCAACTGGGGTCAATCGGCGTAGCCCTTTTGCTGTTTGTACCACATGTTTGAACCTAGACGGACTTTTACCACCTTCGCCAGTAATTATAGTGCGTGACGCATTGTCCAAGGCATCCGGAAAAATCATGCTGCCTTCACTGTAGTTATATTCAAAACCGTTTTTAGCGGTTCGCACCTCCTTTTTGGCTCCCTTCAGATACTCCCATTTAGGAAAATCATCGCTTGGAATAATAAACTCAGGGGTTACCTCCCCATTTTGAAGCACATCGCCAAGCACGCTTTTCGGTCCGGAATAGGCTGGTGAGGTCTTCGCGGTATACGCCCGACCATTGATAAAAATCCCACTATTTGCAAAAGGGGATTGCTTTTTCCCTAGATTAAAATGTTCAGAAATTTCAACCAAATCCCCGGTAATCTTAAAATCGTGACATTGTAGGGTTGCATTTTTCACAGGGAAAGCCTGTGCAATTGTACCCTTTGTATAGATCCAGTCCTTTTTATTGGATTTTTTCAAGGAGGTATAAAGCGCGGTTGATTTATGATAACCCAAGAAAAATATACGCCTTCGGCGTTGTGGCATCCCATAATCCGCGGCATTGATCACACGCCATTCCACCGCATACCCTAAATCGTCCAAACTTTTGAGCATTATGGCAAAATCACGACCCCGTTGAGTAGATGGGGATTTTAATAGGCGATCTACGTTTTCTAAGAATAGATATTTTGGAGGATTTAATTTTTCCGATAGAATACGGTGTATAGACCACCACAAAACCCCTTTTTTGCCAATCAGTCCTTTTGAATTCTGTAAGGTCGTGGCAACGGAATAATCTTGGCAAGGAAACCCTCCAACCAAAACATCCATATCGGGAATTGAGGAAGTGGAAACTTCAGAAATATCTGTATTACTATGGTTTTTAGGGCCAAAACGGGCCTCATATACCATTGATGCATGTTGTGCCTTGGTTGAGGGCTCCCATTGATTTGACCAAACAACCTCATATTTGCCGGTATTTTCAAGACCGAGTCGAAACCCTCCAACCCCTGCAAAAAGCTCTATTACCTGTAGTTTATTCATGCAAGGCGAATTTAATCAAAAAGGACGAATTCTTAAGAAAGGGAAGCTTGGGCACATCAAAAGTCAAAATCAAAAAGGGATACGGAATATCCGTATTTTTACAAAAACAAAGAATTAACATGAAATCTATACTTCACACTTTTGTAATCGCATCAATTTTATTTTTAGTAATAGGTTGCAAAGAAGATTCAAACAAGGCCAAAGGTCCGGTGCAAGGTATGTTGGCTGAAATCAAGGCTAAATACGCCCCAGATAAACGCGTGGCCCTATTCGATGTTAACGCAACAAAAAATACTGATAAGTATATATTAACAGGAGAAAGTAACCTTCCCGAGGCTGTACAGGAATTAAAGACCCGTTTAGCGACTGATAGTATTGCTTTTATTGATAGCATACAGGTGTTACCCGCAGCTAATCTTGAAAAAAAAACCAGGGCTATTGTCAATAATTCGGTAGCTAATTTGCGAAGCAATCCCAGCCATTCCTCAGAATTGGCAACACAAGCCACGCTTGGAACCATTGTTAAGGTTTACAAACAGGAAGGTGATTGGTATTATGTACAAACCCCGGACAAGTATTTGGCATGGGTAGACGCTGGAGGAATAGAATTGGTCGATGAACAAAAGGCCGAGAATTGGGAGACCGATAAAAAAATGATTTATACCCAAACCTATGGCCATGCCTTTGCAGACCCTAATGAAAATGCTGCAATTGTCTCCGATTTAACCGCTGGGAACTTATTGACCCTCCTACGATATACCGACCAGTACTATATGGTAAGATTTCCGGATGGGCGCAATGCCTATGTTCGAAAAAACGAGGCTGAATCTTATGATACATGGCTAAAAATCCTTAATCCTACAGTTGAAACTTTGGTTTCTACGGGAAAAACCATGATAGGTGTGCCTTATCTCTGGGGAGGCACTTCTACCAAGGGTGTTGACTGCAGTGGCTTTACCAAGACCATTTATTTTTTAAACGGAATGGTTATTCCACGCGACGCCTCCCAACAAGTACATACCGGCATAGCCATAGACTCAACTAAGAATTTTGATAATCTGGTTAAGGGAGACCTATTGTTCTTTGGTAGAAAGGCTACGGACACCACTGCCGAAAAAGTGGTACATGTTGGCATGTGGATCGGCGACAATGAATTTATCCATTCCTCTAATAGGGTGCGGATAAGCAGTATGGACAAGACTTCTAAAAACTACGATGAATATAACCTGAACCGTTATCTTCGCACAAAACGCATTTTTAATCAGGAAGGCAAAGGCCTGATTAATTTAGTTAAAAGGCCAATGCTAAATTAAAGAACCTAAAACTTTATACTATGAAGTTCCTATTGAAGTTTAAAGCCCTATTTATTTTATGTTTTGCAACTTCTTTTGTTCACGCACAATATGAAATTAAACCCAAAGAGGGGTTTACGCCTCAAATTGGTATTATGGTCGATATGTTGGAAGAACTAAAGGATAGAATCACAGAAGATGTCCGTGATTTAACCCTTGAAGAAACTGATTTCCTATTTGATGACAAGGCCAATAGTATTGGCGCTATGATAATGCATTTGGCGGCCACAGAATCCTATACCCAAGTTGAGACTTTGGAAGGCCGCAGATGGACAGAAGGAGAAGCTGCATATTGGGCCATTGCGGGGGGAATGGGAGACGAATCAAGGGAAAAAATAAAAGGCAAGCCCATTAAGTACTATTTAGACCTATGGGATGAGGTTCGGGAAATCACTCTGGCAGGCCTTAAAACCAAAGATGATGCCTGGTTTGCAGCCAACATAGATGAAGGCATGGATAACCATTGGGCTTGGTTTCATATTTTGGAGCATGGAGCAAGCCATATGGGCCAAATTGCATTGGTAAAAAGTAGACTACCCAAGAAACCTTGACCAATCTTCTTACAACGCAATTGTTCTTCCCGTTTTAAACGACTCATCAGCGGCTAATACAATGCGAAGACTATTCACGGCATCCCTAAGATGGTCACTTAAATCAATATCATTTGTAATGGCCTTAAGAAGATAGGATTGCTCTAATAAACACAGACCATCATGATCGGGTTCATCGGTTGAGCTTATAAATTCGTCTTTTTTCATAAAATTACCAGTATCATCCAAGGCCGCATGATGCAGTTTTAGACCATTTGTTCTAGTATGGCCTTCAATATCCTGCGATTCGCCTTTGACTTCATCCGAAATAGAGACGGATCCCTTTGGCCCAATAACATCCTTTATAAAAACCGCCGTTTCGCTCATCATTGGCCCCCATCCGGCTTCATACCAGCCTACAGAGCCATCTTTAAAACGTACTTGTAACTGGCCATAGTTGTACATCGATTCCGCAATTTCATCCGAAAGTTTTGCCCCAATGGCACTAACACTTATAGGAACCGATTGCGTCATTAAACACATAATATCAACATAATGCACCCCACAATCCACGATAGGAGACATAGATTTCATCAATTGTTTATGGGTATACCAATGATTACCTGAACTTTGCTGGTTGAGGTTCATGCGCATCACCAAGGGTTTACCCAATGAGCGTGCCAACTGCACAAATTTTTCCCATGTCGGGTGAACTCGTAGAATATAGCCCACAACCATCTTCTTGCCTTTTTTCCCAGCCAAATCTACTAAGCTTTGCGCCTCTTTAACGGTCAAGGCCAATGGTTTTTCAACGAAAACATGGGCATTTGCATGTAATGCGGCCCTTATGAATTCAGCATGGGTGTCAGGGTATGTATTGATTGAGACAACATCGGGTTTGGTTGATTTCAAGGCGTTTTTGAAATCGCCGAATGTTGGTAGTCCGCCCAATTCTTCAGACAATTTCTCTCGGCTTTCAGGTTTGCGACTTACCAGACCTACGATTTCAAAATCATCCAATTGGTGATAGGCCCGCGCATGGGAGGTTCCCATATTACCACAACCAACGACCAATACTTTTATTTTATCCATAATCTCTTGTATATTTAGTGGAAAGTATAAAAACACAATGAAAAGACCTACCTGGAGGAAGTATAAGTTTCTAAGACTAGGCCTAATACTAGTATTGACAGGGTTCGTATCGGGAGGTAGTCCAAAAGCACCAATTGTTGGGAACAATCAGTTGACAAGACCCAATATCGTATTTCTGATTGCCGATGACTGGTCATATCCACATGCCGGGGCATATGGGGACCAAACTGTACGGACCCCAACATTCGATTATTTATCCAAAATGGGCGTACTTTTTGAAAATGCCTTTTGTGCGGCACCTTCATGTTCTCCTTCGCGGGCAAGTATTCTTTTGGGCCGATACCCACATCAGTTGGAAAGCGCTGGAAACCTCTGGTCGGTTATTCCCGATAAATATCAGAATTGGGTTTCCTTGCTGAAGGAATCTGGATACCATACCGGTAAAAGCAGAAAGGGATGGGGTCCCGGGGATTATAAAAAGGGAGGATACAAACACAATCCCGCTGGAGAGGATTACCCCGATTTCAATACTTTTTTAGAGGCTAAAGAGAAGCACCAACCTTTTGTCTATTGGTTCGGGAGCCAAGATCCCCATCGCGCCTATGAAACAAATACAGGTGCAAAAAGCGGGATGGATGTCAATAATGTAATAGTTCATGGATTTCTTCCGAACAATCCTTGCGTTCGAAATGATATAATGGACTATTATTCTGAGGTAGAACGTTTTGACCATGAATCGGGGAATATTATTGAACTACTTCGTAAAAAGGGGCTAATGGAACAGACACTAATCGTTATGACGAGTGATAACGGGATGCCTTTTCCGCGGGCAAAAGCAACACTTTATGACTATGGCACCCGAATGCCTTTAGCCATGTACTGGCAAGGGCATATTGAAGGGGGGAAGCGAATTACATCATTTATGAATTTTATCGATTTTGCCCCTACTTTTTTAGAAGCTGCCCATTTGGAAATTGGGGAGGGCTTTAGTGGGAATAGTTTGCTAACATTGTTTGATGAAAAACATCAAAAAACAAACAGGGACAGGGTTTTTTTGGAACGAGAACGCCATGCCAACGTGCGTAAGGGTGATTTAAGTTACCCGTCTAGAGCGGTTCGGACCAAGGATTTTTTGTACATCAAGAATTTTGAACCTTATCGTTGGCCGGCAGGTGACCCCAAAGTGCACCAGTCTGTAGGACAGTTTGGTGATGTTGACAATTCTATCTCCAAATTCCTGATAATGGCCATGGAGCATAGAGCTACCGATAAGGATTATTATAAACTGGCTTTCGGTAAAAGACCTGCAGAAGAGTTTTATGTGCTTTCAAAGGACCCTTTTAACCTGCACAATGAGATTGGGAACCCTCGTTATACCGAAATCATTAAAACCATGCGGAAGGATTTATCCCATTGGATGAAATCTACCGATGATTTAAGGGCGACAGAGCCCAATACCGACTATTGGGACAAGGTCTTATATACCCCGGACTACCAATTTGATAGTTTTGACTTGAAAGAAAAAATAGATTCGTACAAAATGCTTGTTCGAGACGGTGGCGGGTTTAAGGAAATGGAGTGCATTCCTTGAATTGCGATAAACTTATTCCAATGCAAAGGCGATTATTTGGTTTCCTTTTTCAGTGCCTAATTTCTCACCGCCACAAGCAATGGCAATATACTGTTTACCATTAACTTCATACATGGCAGGCGTAGCGAATGCAGGGGCTGGTAGTTTGTATTCCCACAACAGATTGCCATTCTGTTTGTCAAACACTCTAAAATAGCCATCTTTGGTAGCGCCAATAAATAACAAACCGTTTTCGGTGACAACAGCACCTCCATAATTTTCGCAACCCGTTCCCGTTATGCCTTGCGCTTTCAAAGACGGCGTTTCGCCGAACGGAATTGACCAAATATACTCACCGGTATTTAAATTTATAGCATGCAAAGTGCCCCATGGAGGGGTAATTGCAGGATTACCCTTGCTATCTAAGAATTTAGTATATCCTTTGTGTTTATAAGGTAAAGGATAGGTGCTTTGCTTTTCAGAGGTTACCTCCTGTTTAGTATTTTCATCGAACAGGAAATCCAAAAGTGCTTCCATTTCATTGTCCGGAATTTCTGGAAACCCGGTCATCATTCCTTTTCCTTGGGCGATTAAAATGGCTACTTCTTCCTTGGTTTTAGTTGCTTTTAACCCAATTAAGGACGGAAAACCACTAAACTCCAATCCTGTACGATCAGATCTATGGCAGATAGCGCAGTTATCACTATAAATCCGCTCCCCAAAGGAGGCCGAAGTATTTTCTTCATCCACCGCTTCCATCTGCATGATCCATGGCATTTCATTTGAATTCACATAAATGATCCCGTTTTCGGGATCTGCCGCTGCTCCTCCCCATTCTGCTGCTCCATCATACCCAGGAAACAGTAAAACCGGATCAATACTTGGAGGAGCGTAGATACGTTTATCGAGCATTTTAAGTAAGCCCTTCAGCTCTTCGCTATTTTCTGCATACGGACTAACATCCTTCTCGGTAAGATCAACGGATTGTCTTGCAAAAGGTTTAGGGGCAACAGGAAAGGGTTGTGTAGGCCAGGCTTCTTCCCCTTTTAATTTGGACGCGGGCACTGGTT
>JABDKZ010000142.1 GCA_013001935.1 Maribacter sp. | reverse complement strand
TGATAAAAGAGGTTTTTAGAAAACCTACCAAATGGCGCATAATGAAGTCATTGATCCTTAAAGAGATAGATGAGCTCATTTTCGGTTCTTTAGGTATTCTCATATTCATTTCTTTTTTTATCGGTGGCGTTGTGGCCATACAAACGGCATTGAATATCACCAGTGAGTTAATTCCGAAAAACCTGGTTGGTTTTGCCACAAGACAATCCATAATACTGGAATTTGCCCCGACCTTCTGCTCTATTATCATGGCAGGTAAGGTAGGGTCTTATATTACCAGTAGTATTGGCACTATGAGGGTAACCGAACAAATCGATGCCTTGGAAGTTATGGGGGTCAATGCCTTGAATTACTTAGTTTTTCCAAAGATTATCGCCTTATTGCTCTATCCCTTCATAATTGCGATTGCAATGTATGTCGGGATTTTTGGTGGATGGTTTGCAGGTGTTTTCGGGGGCTTTAGTACAAGTGCTGATTTCGTTGAAGGGGTACAGTTGGATTTTATTCCATTTCACGTGACCTACGCCTTTATAAAAACTTTGGTCTTCGCTTTTATTTTAGCAACTATCCCTTCTTTTCATGGATTTTATATGAAGGGTGGAGCGCTTGAAGTAGGTAAGGCAGCAACAACTTCCTTTGTATGGACCAGTGTTGTGATTATTATTTTAAATTATGTTTTAACACAACTTTTATTAGGCTAATGATTGAAGTAAACGACATTCATAAATCTTTTGGTGATGCCCATGTTTTAAAGGGAATTAGCACTGTGTTTGATAAAGGCAAGACCAATTTGGTTATTGGCCAAAGTGGCTCAGGGAAGACTGTATTCCTTAAATGTCTATTGGGACTTTTCAGCCCTGATCAGGGCACCATAAGCCATGACGGAAAAATCTATTCCCAATTATCGTCAAAAGAACAACGCAATCTTCGTCAGGATATGGGTATGGTTTTCCAGGGAAGTGCATTATTTGATTCCATGACCGTTGCAGGCAATGTCATGTTTCCTTTAGAGATGTTCACTAAACAATCACATTCTGAAATGCAAGACCGGGCCGATTTTGTATTAAAAAGGGTAAATCTAGTTGATGCACATAAAAAATATCCGTCAGAGATTTCGGGGGGGATGCAAAAACGGGTTGCTATAGCAAGGGCGATAGTAATGAACCCCACGTATTTATTCTGCGATGAACCAAATTCGGGCCTTGACCCAAGAACGGCCATAATAATAGACAACCTGATACAGGAGATTACCAAAGAATATGACATGACCACAGTAGTAAATACGCATGACATGAACTCGGTTATGGAAATTGGTGAGAAAATAGTTTTCCTGAAAAACGGGATTAAGGAATGGGAAGGTACCAAGGATGAAATTTTCAAAACCAATAATGAAGCTGTAACCAGCTTTGTTTACTCCTCTGAACTATTTAAAAAAGTAAGACAATTGTATATTGGGGAGCGTGATTAATCCTGAATTACCTCTTTTAGTTGAATGGTACTGTCTTTTAATCTGATTTTTAACCAATTATGAAGTTTTTTCGCATCGGCCAAGGTCTGAAAACGTTTAGCATCGCGATTCCATTTAACTTCAAAAATCGTTAAGGTATCCTGTTTTTGAAAATCGGTTTGTATGGTCGGTGAAAACCCTAAGGATTCCAAGTTTTCATAATTGATTTTAGCCTCTTCACTTACAGCGGCAAAAGGTATTGACAGTCTTCCCAACTTGCCTAATTCTTCCTCCAACACTTTAATCCGTGCATCTTTGTCCAATAATTCAGTTTTTTGGGTTTCGTAAAGCTGATCTACATATTTTAACTGATCTAATTGCTCATTTTTTGCACCTTGAATTATGCGTAGCTCGGTATCTTTTAACCTACCAAAACTTTCATCCTCATTCTTTTGCTTGTTCCATGTGGCAATTACATTATCCGGAATGGTCTCATTACCCATAAAGACCAATTCAATTACAGGGTTTAGACCTTTATTGAATTCAATATCCGTAAAGTCTTCCATAAACCGGCCTGATTCTGCAAATTGATAGGGAGCAACTTTCTCTTCAACAAAGTTTTGCGCTTGTTTTCTAAATAAAGATTCTTGCAAGGCATCCCAAAAGGTAACACCCGCAGGCACCATTACCAAAATTGCAAATAAGGAAGCTACCCTTCCGATCAACCTTCGCTTTTTGGAGTTCACATAGCGAACCATTGGAAAACGCAAAAGCTTTAGCACTAAAAAGGTCGCTAAGGCAATAAAAATTGTATTTATACTAAAAAGGTACATCGCACCTGTAGCATAATCATAATTGCCAATTGCCAAACCAAAACCTACTGTGCAAAGAGGAGGCATCAGTGCCGTCGCAATGGCAACACCAAAGATTACTGAGGCTATAGTTCCCTTTTTTGCCCGTGCGATAACCAAGGCCAAACCGCCAAAAAAAGCAATAAGCACATCACGAATATCAGGTGCGGTCCGTGCCAATAACTCCGAGGATTCATCACGTAATGGAAATATGGCAAAAAATAAATAGGCCGTCAATACACTCAACACGACCATTACTGCAAAGTTCTTTAAAGACCTTCGCAGAGTATCAACGTCATTTACCGCCAAAGACAGGCCAATGCCCAAGATCGGCCCCATTAATGGAGATATTAACATAGCTCCAATGACCACGGCAGTTGAATTGGCATTTAACCCTACCGAAGCAATAAAAATAGAACAAATCAAAATCCACGAAGTATGGCCTTTGAACGGAATATCAGCAATAATTGCTTCTTTTGTTGCCTCTTGATCCGTGTTTTTACGGATATTCAAGAGTTCAGAAAGAAACCTTTTTGTACTTCCGAGCAAGCCCTGAATATCTTTTTTTACTTCTTCCCCACTTTTGCTTTCACTAAGTGGAACATTACTTTCATCTTTTAGGTTTTCACTCATATTCAAGCATACTTATCACCAAATTTATCTTTTACCTTACCCAGTACTTGCTTTATATCCTGTTCTTTGGATTTGGGGTAGATCAGCAATACTTCTTCCTTATCAACAATGATATAGTCGTTTAAGCCATCGACTACCACAATCTTATCTTTGGGAGAACGAATCATGTTGCCTTGGGCATCTTCAGTGATTAGTTTGCTGTTGACTATGGCATTTTGATTACTATCCTTTTCCAACTTATCATACAAAGAACCCCAGGTTCCTAAATCATTCCAATCAAAACTAGCTGGAAGCACAAAAATCGCTTTGGATTGTTCTAAGATAGCATAATCTATGGAAATGTTTTCAGCTCTTGGGTAGTTCTCCTTTATAAATTCTTGTTCCTCGCTTGTGTTATACTGCGCAATTCCAGCTTCAAATAATTTAAACTGTGAAGGTTGAAAGTTCTTAAAAGCATTCACAATGGTATGTACACTCCAAATAAAAATGCCTGCATTCCACAGAAAATTACCTTGACTTAAAAAATCCTTAGCCGTATTATAATCGGGCTTTTCCCTGAATTGGTGCACTTTTTTCAATGCAGAGGTACTTTCCTTTTCAAATTCAATATACCCAAAACCGGTATTTGGAAAAGTTGGTTTAATACCGAGGGTACAGAGAACGTCTTCTTTCCCACACTTGTCGAAACAGGCTATTACATCATTTGCAAAGGCTGCTTCATCTTCAATCCAGTGGTCACTTGGTGCCACAATCATTACCCCATCAGGGTTCATCTTTTGTATTTTTAAGGCAGCATATAAAATACAGGGAGCGGTATTACGCATGGCTGGCTCCAATACCACTTGATCCTGTTTTACCAAGGGCAGTTGTTCTAAAACCAAATCATTGTAACGCTCATTGGTAAGTATCAAAATATTCTCTGTAGGGACGAAGGTATTGAGCCGTTGAAAAGTTTTCTGGATCAAGGTCTGCCCTGTACCCAGCATATCGTGGAATTGTTTAGGATTTTCTGAGGTGCTGATTGGCCAAAAACGAGACCCAACCCCACCTGCCATCAAAACTGCATAATAATTTTTGTTCTTCATTTATTCCTTTATTAATTCTACTTCAGCATTAGGCTGAAATAAATAGACCTTACCAGAACCCACTTCAACACATTCATAGCGTTTAACCCGTTTATTACCTTTTCTAAATAGCTTCCCATTATAAATTCGGAATACGCTGCCAAAGGGTAATTCAAAAACAAAGCTCGAATCTGACGTTTGCTTATCAAACTTTTTCAAAGCTAGTGATAAAACGGCATCAGTATCACTGCTGGCCTTTGGGTTTCTGAAATGTTTCGCCAAATGGGGCAAAAGTATAGACGGAAATATTTCAGGCCTTAAAAATGGCAACATTAAATATTGAAATGTACGCTTCCATTCTACCCCATGGGGTTTTATTTGACGACCATATTTCGAAAAGGCCGCCAAATGCGCAATTTCATGTACAAGAGTAATTAAAAATCGATATTTGTTTAAAGTGGCATTTATCGTAATTTGATGTAAACCATTGGGCATTTTACGATAGTCCCCATGTCGGGTCACCCTCTGGTTCACGATTTTCAGATTTACACCAGACTCTTTTATAAGCTGAAGACAAGGATCAACCGCCCTTTCTGGTAGGTATTTTGTTAGGATATCATCCATATCAGCAAAAATAGGATTTTTAGGATTCTATTAACGAGCGTCATTTAGTTTAATGTGCATCTCCTTATAATTGGTAACTTAGATTTTATAAAATATGCTTTACACTGAACATATTTAGAATCTACAAACTGTAAAAATGCCAAAAATTGAATATCGGGTCTATGTTATAGAATTATCAAAAAGGGTATTTACTGAAAATGCCAGGTTTAGGGCTGCCAATCCGCAATTCAATGGCGTGTTGCAGTGTCTTTATGTGGGGATGACCAGCAAAACCCCCAAAGAACGTTTTGAGCAGCATAAATCAGGTTATAGAAATAAAAAAGGATACAAATTGTCATCGAATATTGTTCAAAAATATGGCATGTATTTAAGACCCAGTCTATACAATCAAATAGAACCTGTTACGACCAGGGTCGAGGCACTAAAATTAGAAGAAAAATTAGCACTTGATCTACGAAGGCAACGATATGCAGTATGGTTCAATTAAATAATTATAAAATAGTAAACTACGGTCATACGTAAATTGCTTGAAACCGCGTACTATATCTTGTTATTAAATCTAAACTGATTAACTTTAATGCATAGAGTGCTTAAATAATGCATCAAATTGCACTCGATGAGAACCAACTTTGTAAACTAAAACCAGTAAAAAATGAAAAAGAACATGGGATCTGCAGACAGAATTATCCGAACTTTAATTGCAGTGGTTATCGCCGTACTTTATTTTACCAACGTCATTCCAGGGACCTTAGGATTAGTTTTACTAGTCCTTGCAGCGGT
>JABDKZ010000066.1 GCA_013001935.1 Maribacter sp. | reverse complement strand
CCCTAATGTGGCGTATATCTTATATAAAGATTCTTTGCATCCCCAAACTATCGTGTATTTACGCACTAAATCGTTACTATCCTTAATGTTATCATATGCTTCAATAGGAGTGAATTTATGGGCAATACGCATAATTATTTTCCGTTGCATTTCAATATCTATACCTACTTCGTCCTGGTCACTTATTATTATCCCTGTAAAGTGATGTGAATGGGTAATACTAATATACTTACCGTCGTGCAGATGGGGTTTGCCCGCATCGTCATAATACAAATCCTTATCTTCATAATTGGCCTCTGCCATTAAATGCCGAATACTCAAAAATCCCTTGCGATGCATTTCTGACTTCATGCCCTCTAAGCGATTTTGACAATGCGTTGTTAGTTCTATTCCTTTGCCAAGGTCATTTTCAGACTCTTCAATCTTCCAAATATAAACTGTTATTGTTGGGGTTTCGCGTATTGTCTTATAAAGAGGCATGGTGTTATTTAGGATATTCGTAACTTTGCAACTCTTTAAAAAGAAGAGCTATAGTTAATAACGAAAGTAAAAAGAAAAAAGGATATGTCTACTAAAACCGTATCATATGTACCATACAAGGTAAAAGATATTTCTCTAGCGAATTGGGGAAGAAAAGAAATTGCATTGGCGGAAGCGGAAATGCCAGGACTAATGTCACTCCGTGAGGAATATAAAAATGAACAACCTCTTAAAGGGGCAAGAATAGCGGGCTGTCTGCATATGACCATACAAACAGCTGTATTGATTGAAACTTTAGTGGCTCTTGGTGCCGATGTTACCTGGAGTTCATGTAATATTTTCTCAACTCAAGACCACGCTGCTGCCGCAATTGCTGCCGCAGGTATCCCTGTATATGCATGGAAGGGGATGAACGAAGAAGAATTTGATTGGTGTATTGAGCAAACCCTGTTCTTTGGGGAAGATCGCCAACCATTGAATATGATTTTGGATGATGGCGGTGATCTTACCAATATGGTTTTGGATACATATCGTGAACTTGCTTCTGGGATAAAAGGAATTTCCGAAGAGACCACTACCGGAGTTCACCGATTGTATGAAAGGGTCAAAAATGGCACCCTTCCTATGCCGGTCATTAATGTGAATGATTCTGTCACAAAATCAAAATTTGATAATAAATACGGATGTCGCGAGAGTGCCGTTGATGCTATTCGCAGGGCTACTGATACTATGTTGGCCGGTAAGCGGGTTGTTGTTGCCGGTTACGGTGATGTTGGTAAAGGTACCGCCGCTTCGTTTAAAGGTGCTGGTTCTATTGTCACTGTTACTGAAATAGACCCGATTTGTGCTTTACAAGCCTGTATGGACGGCTTTGAGGTAAAACAATTGGAAACTGTTGTAGGCAATGCCGATATCGTAATCACAACCACAGGAAATAAGGACATCATACGACCTCAACATTTTAAAGCAATGCGTGACAAAGTCATTGTTTGCAATATTGGGCATTTTGACAATGAGATCGATATGGCTTGGCTGAATGAAAACTACGGTAATACCAAAGATGAAATTAAACCACAGGTTGATAAATATACTGTAGATGGTAAGGACATCATTGTCTTGGCCGAGGGGCGATTGGTGAATTTAGGATGCGCCACTGGGCACCCAAGTTTTGTAATGAGCAACTCTTTCACAAACCAGACTTTGGCCCAAATAGAACTTTGGAACAATAGTGGTTCTTATGAAAACGAAGTCTACATGTTACCCAAGCATTTAGATGAAAAGGTAGCTAAATTGCACCTCTCTAGACTAGGGGCCGAACTTACAGAACTTCGTGAAGACCAAGCGGAGTACATTGGCGTAACGGTGAAAGGCCCTTTTAAACCGGAGTATTATAGGTATTAATTGTGATTATTGCATTCGTAAAATAATACTTAAGACACAAAACAAAACCCTTGTTCATTGAATGAACAAGGGTTTTGTTTTTCGTTCTAATAGGTATCCTTTTCCTAACCTGTTGATTGTGAACTTCAGACGCTCATCTTAACAATGTATAGACTAAGAGCTCAATGATGTTCCCAGATTAAAGCAGCTGCCCCACAAATAGCAGTCGTCCTTCCCGGTAGACCAGAACGCAATAATTTGACCTTGCCCTTATAGAAGTCGAGCAAGTAATCTTCAAAATACTCATGCAAAGGATCAAAAAGCCATTTACCACTATTAACGAGCCCCCCCATCAAAAAGAATGCCTCCGGTTGGGTGAAAGCAGTAAAATTAGCCAAGGCCCTTCCTAAAATATCGGCAGTAAAATCAAATGCCTTCAAGGCAATTGGATCACCTTCCTCGGCAGCCATGGTAATCTCCTCACCATGCAGGTCATTGTAAGCGATGTCCCTAAATCTACTCTCATCCATATACTTACACATCATGTACAAGATGGTACGCTTTAATCCAGTCGCAGACACATAGGCTTCCAAACCACCTCTGACATTTTGACCTGTTAACCTACCGTCACCAATGGTTATA
>JABDKZ010000032.1 GCA_013001935.1 Maribacter sp. | reverse complement strand
AAATTGTAAAAATTACTGCGCATAATAAATTCTTACGTTCAACAGATACATTAATAAATGCAACTGACAAATATGTAATTCCCAGTCTTTGGGATATGCACGCACATGTTGTAGATTATGATTGGGTTCCAAATCTTTATACTGCTCTAGGAGTAACTGGTTTGAGAATAATGCATGGAGGACCAAGCAGACTTGCAGATATAAAGGAAAACAGAAAAGATGGTTTTTATAAAGGTTTTGAATTTTTGTATTCAAGTCCAATTACCGATGGGCCAGGAGAAACATTTCCAGGCGCTCAAGTTGCCTCAAATCCTGATGAAGGTCGTCAATTAGTTCGCGATTATTATAAGAAAGGCTACGATTTTGTGAAAGTTTATAATTTCTTGAGTCTTGACACGTATTTAGCCATAGCGGACGAATGCAACAAACTAGATTATCCGTTTGTAGGTCATGTTCCCTATGGTATCACAACTGAAGAAACCATTTTGGCTGGTCAAAAAAGTATAGAACACTCATTGGGATTACAACATGGTATTTCTGACTTCAAATCATTTCATAGTAAGAATAAAGATTTTGATTATAATCAATACTCAGAGGCTTTCCTAAAGGCCTTTGACAGTACTTTGAAAGACAATATACTTACTATTACAAAATCAGAAGAAACCTGGTTTTGTCCTACGCTAGCTAATTTAAAGGCGTACATCATTACCAAAGAAATAGACTCTATATTTAGAAATGACCCAAGATTAAAATATATACCTAAAGAAGAACAAAATTATTGGTTTGGCGATGTCACTGAAGAAGGAACGCCTTCCTATTTAGCAGCGAATGAAGATTGGGCTGAAACCGAGAAGGCCGTTTTTGAACTCAGAATGTCATACTTAAGACCGATGTTAGACAATGGCACTAAATTTTTAGCTGGCACAGACACAGGTAACCCTAACATATATCCTGGATTTACATTGCATGATGAACTAGCACTTTTTGTTGAAGCTGGTTTCACAGAATTAGAAGCATTACAAACAGCGACCTTAAATCCTGCGATTTTTGTAGAACGTGAAGATGAACTTGGAACTATTGAAGAAGGTAAAATCGCAAATATTTTAATTTTAAGTAAAAATCCATTAGAGAATATTAAAAACACCTTAACTATTAGTGGATTAGTGAGGCGAGGAGAGTATTTTGGGAAGGATAGGTTAGATAATTTACTTAACAACTTAATTAATTAAGCCCAACGACGTGTATAACCCATACCTCTGATCTTACCCAAAAATTAATTACTTTTAATCAAATAATTTTTTGTGTTACTTGTGACTCGTGCGACCACAGCTCGGGCCATACACCAACCGTTAGCAACAAGGCAAAAAAACGCAGCACATCCCGAAAGTGATTAGATAAATGGAAATAAAAAAAGAAGAAGAAATACAAAAATTCAAAAAGAAAAAAGCAAAGGGTAAGAAAAAACTTGGCGCAAATAGTTTGGACACATTGTACCGAACACTATCGAGAAATCATTACACCCTTTTAAGAATGGTTGATAATAAAGCTTCAATTATTTTAACTGTCAATTCTATTTTAATAACCTTATTATTTGGAGCAATGCACCTTGCGACAGGAAATGACAAATACAACATCGAAATTTTTATTTCATCCATAATCTATTTTTTACTAATCTCAATGATATTTGCACTCGTGGGAATGTTGCCTCACAAATATTTAGGAAAAAAATATAAACAGAGTGGCTATAGTGGGAGTTTGTACGCTGGAAATTTCGCAAGTAAATCGTTAAAGGAATTTCAATCGGAATTTAAACGAATTACGAAAAATGGAAAAACGGTTATTGACGAAATAACGATTGATATTTATTTTTTGGGACTTGCTATAAAACGCAAACAGACAATGATTAAAGGAGCAGTTATCTCGCTAATTATAGGTCTGATTTGGTCGGTAATTTATACAGCAATCCAAACGTAATCGGAAAAGTTAGCTTCGCCATCGCATCGGCTCGCCCACTGCTAGCGCATATGTCGTATGCTACGTTTCATATACAAGACCGTTAGCACAATCCATTCAAAATTAAAAAGAGATGAAAGTTACAGCCGAAAAAAATGAAAAAGTCGCTAATATGATATTTGCATCTATCTATCCTCTTTACTTGAATAGGTTGGAGAAGAATGGCAGAACCAAAGAAGAACTGAACCAAGTAATAGAATGGTTCACAGGCTTTGATCAAGATCAATTACAAGCACTTATTGATGAGAAAGTAACTTTCAGAACATTTTTTGAAAAAGCAGAAATTCATCCCAATGCACACTTGATCAAAGGAGTCGTTTGTGGTTATCGAATAGAAGAAATAGAGGATGAATTTGATTTGTACAGACAATGTAGACGTATGGAAAAGCTGATTGATGAATTGGCTAGAGGTCGTAAAATGGAGAAAATCTTGCGTGAAGCAAAAAAGTAGAAACTAGTGCTAACAATGTATAGGCGGTGTTAAAAAGACCCCTTATTCCCTGCGTTGTGTGTTATTAAAACTATCCTTGAAAACAAAATGATTTTACCGAGAAACGACTTTCTAAAAGCAAGAGACTTTATATTGACAAATGCAAGAATGATTGAAAGACGTTTGTTTGAATTTCATTTTGCAAACGGAGATATGAATGGTGTTTATCACGCAGTATATGCTTACCGAAATCCTGATGGCGGATTTGGACACGGAATGGAACCAGATACAGCATCGCCTGAAAGTCAACCTGTATTTAGCATTATGGCACTTGAAACGCTCGATGAAGTTGGCTATCTGACCAAAGAAATAATTCTAAATGACTTTATGCCCTATTTTAAGGGCATAACAACAGAAAAAGGTGGAATTCCGTGGATGTTTAAACCAAAGAGCACTTATCCTTGTGAAGAACATTTTAAAACAGTGAAAGAATGGAGTGCTTTAAGCACTACTGCACCACTACTTGGAATATTGGAAAAATATGGGATTGATATTCCTTGGATGAAAAAAGCAGAACAGTTTGTTTGGAGTGAATTTGATAGAATCAAAGACAAACATGTTTTTTGCTATTTATGCGTCCCAAGATGGTTAGCTTTTTTAAAGTACACTAAAAGTCAAGATAAAGCTAAAAAAACAATCAATGACTTAAAGAATTGGATATTGACTGACGGAGTTATCTGTAAAGACAAATCAGATGATGGTTGGGGACTTTATGGAAAACCGCATAGTTTAAATTATGCAACATCTTCCGAAAGCATTCTATATTCGTTATTCACCAAAGCGACTATCGAATCTGACATAAATGAATTAATTAACAGACAAAAAGAAGATGGGCGATGGGATACTTGGTATGGTATCAGTGAGGGAACAAAATTAGAGTGGGCTGGTATACACACATTAGGTGTTTTGAAGGTGCTGAAAAACTATGGCAGAATTGAAAAATAATAAACTATAAACAACACTATTTAACCGCAATTACGGCGGTCGACCACCTGCCCTGAGCGACTGCCGTGCCTGAGGCAGGCAGGTATTGCTCATTGCGGCTGAATTCCTAATCGGAATTCAATGCTTATTCCCTATCTTTCGATTACGGAGGTAAGAATCCTGCGGATTTTTCTTCAACAAGCCAAACAAAAATATGAACGCAACTGAAGATTTTAAACAATTTGCAACCCTTGAAGAAGAACAATTACCAGTTGCCAAACATAGATTACA
>JABDKZ010000027.1 GCA_013001935.1 Maribacter sp. | reverse complement strand
TTCGGGAGTTTTAAAAATCTCACATTAATGTACCCAAACAGGGCCGATAAAAAAACAAGTATTGTAGTTATTAGAAAGAAATCCATAAATGCCAACCTTTAAATTGGTGGTATTGCAAAAATGCGAAAAATGAATCATCCAACATCCCAAAAAAGTGTTTAATGTAAGTTGTTCTATTTCTGCATCAATTAGAAGATCCACTTCAAGGACCCCATGGTAAGCCCTGTAAACTTACTTCCTCTTAATTTGAAAATTGGCAGTATTTTTCCGAACTTCATAGTCCATACAATTAGTACACTGGATTAATTTAAACAACCCGAATCATGAAACTATTAAAAGCACTCTTAAATCACTTAAAAAAAGACCCCAAAGAGGGTGCATCTGAAGCACCTGAAGGGTTTTGCCCTAATTGTTGGGGAACACAGGAGTATAGCGGTCAATTCTATGAAGCGGCAAAAAATTACGATGCGGATGTAGATACAAAAGATCCAAATGTAGGCTGGGTTCAGGAGTATGCCAACAAACATCTTTCCGGGATTGCACTAAAACACGAAAATGAGGAGATAGCATGTCCTACCTGCAAAGTGAGATACCGACCTTCCTAGATGAGAACCATAAATGCACAGGAATATAACATAGCGCCGGATCGATATGAGTTACGCGCTGGTTCTGTTAAAGGAGCTCCGCGCTGCCCGTACGGAAATTTGTACGAATGGATTGGCTATGATCTGAGAGAACAGGAATATGTTCGCTTTACAAAATCTGTCTTTAAAAAACTTGTGCAATAATTAATTAACAATTCGTCTACTATAGGATACCTTCCCATAAAATTTGATTGCCATGAGAATACTTGCTTCATTACTAGTTATTTGCTTACTCGGTTCTTGTAACACAAAAATTGAACAAATCAAGGATGCAGCTATGATTTATGAACCGGAAGACCTCAAACTATATGAAACCATAGTGGCTATGGACAAAAAATATTTTGATGCATACAACACGTGCGATATGGCCACACAAGACGCTATTTACGCTGAGGACATAGAATTCTTTCACGATAAAGGTGGCTTAATGACCTCTAAATCGGATCTTATGAAGGCACTGGAAGAAAATATATGTAATAAAGTTACACGTCAACTGGTACAAGGCAGCATTGAAGTATATCCAATTAAGGATTATGGTGCTGTTGAGATAGGCTTTCACTCGTTTCAAAATAAGGAAGAACCCAATGCTCCCTCCCAGCCCAGTAAATTTATTGTTCTTTGGAAACAACAAGATGATGATTGGAAAATTACCAAAGTTATAAGCCTTCATTAGCACATAAAACAACTTCGAAAAAGGCATATCTTTAGTGTTTCATACCAAAATTTATGATTGAATATTTAAGTTTATCCCTTTAAATTAGTTTGTTATATTTATGCCATGTCCACAACCAAAATAGTAACACCCAACCCCAGAGAAGATATTTCTCCTGACACCAAACTCTATATTAAATATGCGGCTTTTAATAGCCTAATTAGTGAACTCGCTTCTAGAGAATTGCCAGAAAACGTACTCTCAACAATTAATGGCGAAATAGAAATATTAAATGCTATTTTGGATACAGATAAGGCATTTAAAAAAGGCCTGGGAAAAGCGAAAAATACGATTATAAAACTTCTCGAAAAAGAATTAAAAATAGTGCCTAAATTTTATTACCGCCGATTATGGATGGTGCTGGGAATGACTGTTTTTGGCATCCCAATTGGTCTTTCCTTTGGCGCTGGAACCGGAAATTATGGGATGTTAGGAGTTGGAATCCCTATTGGCATGGGTATTGGCATCGCCGTTGGTACAGAAATGGATCGAAAAGCGGAGGTGGAAGGAAGACAACTCGATGTTGACCTGTAAGTAACGTGTCAAATTTCTCTTTACCAATTTAGAAGGAAACAAAATTTATGATCCAAAACAACTTGAAGAAACATACATGGGTGCTTCCGGTCATTATTATCTCTCAATTTTGCTGTACGTCCTTATGGTTTGCCTGTAACGGCGTAATGCCAGATCTGGTTGCTTCTTTTGATCTTAGCGATCGGGCATTGGGACATCTGACCTCAGCAGTACAATTCGGTTTTATTTCCGGCACGCTGTTATTTGCCTTATTTACCATTGCCGACCGGTTTTCGCCATCCAAGGTATTTTTAATCAGTGCAATACTGGGCGGATTATTTAATTTAACGATGCTATGGGGCAATAACACCATTGTAAGTTTGCTCATCTTCAGATACCTAACCGGCTTTTTCCTTGCCGGAATTTATCCGGTTGGGATGAAAATTGCCGCCGATTATTTTAAAGAAGGGTTGGGAAAATCTCTTGGCTATCTTGTAGGGGCTTTAGTTTTAGGGACAGCCTTACCTCATTTAATAAAAGACACCTTGGGGGGTACTTCATGGAATTCAGTTGTAATTTTTACCACGTGTTTGGCAACTTTTGGAGGGGTATTGATTGCACTGTTAGTGCCCGATGGGCCGCATCGTATGGCGAAATTACAGTTAGATCCAAAATCCCTGTACCAAGTCTTCTTAAATAAACCTTTTCGTTCAGCAGCTTTTGGGTATTTTGGCCACATGTGGGAACTGTATGCTTTTTGGGCTTTCGTACCCATTATGTTAACCACCTATTCGAATCTTTCCACAACTAGTTCTTTAAACATTCCTTTGTGGTCCTTTTTAATTATCGGAGTTGGTGGTATTGGTTGTGTAATGGGCGGTTATATTTCACAATGGTTTGGGGTAAAATCAACTGCTTCTACTGCGCTACTTTTATCGCTGGGGTGTTGTCTGTTTTCACCGTGGGCTTTTGGTTTTCAATCGGACTTCCTGTTTCTTGCCTTTTTACTTTTCTGGGGAATGGTGGTAATCGCAGATTCCCCGCTATTCTCAACGCTGGTAGCCAATAATGCATCCCCTGAGGTAAAAGGCACGGCACTTACCATAGTAAATTGTATAGGTTTTTCTATAACCATTGTAAGCATTCAAATGCTAACCTGGTTACAAGAGATTATGGATCCAACGTTGATCTATGTATTCTTAATGATTGGCCCTTTGCTAGGGTTGATTGCTTTAAGGAACAAAAGGAAAAATGGGGACGAGTTGCATACGAAGATTTTTAAATAATCGTTTATACCAGTATATCCTATAGTAATGAAAAAATTAGTTCACTTTCTGATACTGTTTGTTATTGCTCATACTGGGTTTTCTCAAGAGTGGCAAACAGATTTTGATACTGCAAAGCAACTGGCTTCAGAAAAAAACCTGCCTATCATCCTTGTTTTTCAAGGCTCGGATTGGTGCGCCCCGTGTATAAAACTAGACAGAGCTATATGGAGTTCCCAAGAATTCATTACTTATGCCACTGATCATTTTATATTGCTTAAAGCCGATTTTCCTAAGAAAAAGAAGAACGCCCTTTTACCAGAACAGCAGAAAAAAAACCGGATCTTAGCTGAAGCCTATAATTCAAAAGGATACTTTCCCTGGGTAGTAAAACTCACCAAAAATGGTGAAGTATTAGGAAACGTCAGTTATCAAAAAATGACCCCGAAAGGGTATATTCAACTTTTAGAATCGTTTTGATGTTCCATGATTAAAGCTAAACACCTTCTTTTATTGGTTTTCTTAAGTGCTGGTCTCACTATTTCAGCACAAAAGAGCTATACCCATACCGTAAAACTCATGGGAAGTAGGTTCGACATTACAGTGGTTGCTAAAGATTCGTTGAAAGCTGCTTCGTATCATACAATGGCCATCAGTGAGATTTCACGGATAGAGAAATTAATTTCTTCATGGGATATCAATTCCCAAACGTCTGAAATAAACAGAAATGCTGGCATACAACCCGTAACAGTGGATCGGGAACTGTTCGATCTTATTAAACGAGCCATGGGCATATCAAAACTTACAGATGGTGCTTTTGATATAAGCTATGCGTCCATGGATGCCATATGGAGTTTTGATGGCTCTATGACCCATATGCCCTCAGTAAATAGCATTAAGAAATCGGTTTCTAGGGTTGGATATAAAAACATTGAATTAAATGACGCTAATAACACTGTATTTCTAAAACTTCCCGGAATGAAAATAGGTTTTGGGGCCATTGGCAAAGGATATGCGGCAGATGCGACTAAATCCTTATTAATAGAAAATGGTGTTCAAGCTGGGATCATAAATGCGGCGGGTGACATGAATACTTGGGGGAAACAACCCAATGGCGAAGAGTGGAATATTGCTATTACAAATCCACTTAACAAAAACAAGGTATTTGCTACCTTACCTATTAAAAATGGAGCGGTGGTTACATCAGGGAATTATGAGAAATATGTTACCTTCAAGGGAAAAAGATACAGTCATATCATAGATCCAAGAACTGGTTTTCCTTCTGCCGGGATCATAAGTGTAACCGTTTTTGCACCTAAAGCCGAATTGGCAGATGCTTTGGCAACATCGGTCTTTGTTATGGGTATTGAGGTAGGGCTCAATAGGATAAATCAATTGCCGAGAATTGAGTGCGTTATTATAAGTGATGAGGGGCAGATTATTACATCTGAGAATATTAAAATC
>JABDKZ010000137.1 GCA_013001935.1 Maribacter sp. | reverse complement strand
CTATTCTAGCAGGTGTCATAGGCATTGGAAATATCCTTTTGATTTCTGTAAAGGAGCGAACAAAAGAATTGGGCGTTCGAAGGGCATTAGGTGCTACACCATCAGAAGTTAGGTCACAAATTATTTTGGAATCTGTATTCTTAACAATGATAGCTGGGATCTTAGGGATTATATTGGGCGCTGCAACGCTAAGTATAATCAATAATCTAACAAAAGATGCCGATTTTCCATATACCAATCCTACAGTACCTATACCATATATCATAGGCGCTTTGGTCATTATGGTGGTATTAGGAACCTTAATCGGACTTATCCCGGCTCAGCGGGCTGTAAGTATTAAACCAATTGATGCCTTGCGCGAGGAATAAATAATAAACAACAAACCAGAATATAAATAAACACGTATTAAAATGAACAAAATTTTAAAATATTCACTAATAGGAATTTTGGTGCTCGGTGCACTTTGGGCTGCTGCTTTCTTTATTAAGTCAAATAGTAAGTCGGCCATAACCTATGAGACCATGAAGCCATTTATTGCGAATATTGAAAAGAAAACGGTTGCAACGGGCAAGGTTATACCTGAAGATGAGGTTGAGATTAAACCTCAAATTTCGGGAATTATCGATAAGATTTATTTAGATGAAGGCGTTGAGGTCAAAGCTGGGGATTTAATAGCTGTGATAAAGGTAGTTCCTAATGAACAAGCCTTAAACCAAGCTCGCGGAAGAGTGCGCAACGCGGAACTTGCTTTAAACAATGTTGAAATTGAATACAATAGAAATAAAGCCTTGTTTGACAAAGGGGTTATTTCTAGTCAAGATTTTAACAGCCTGCAATTACAATATGACCAAGCGAAGCAAGAATTAAGCAATTCACGGTCTGACTATCAGATAATTCGTAGAGGCTCTGCAGGAGGTTCTACAACAGCGAATACGAACATTAGGGCCACCGTAAATGGTACAATACTTGAAATTCCAGTTGAACAGGGGGATCAGGTAATCCAAAGTAATAATTTTAATGATGGGACAACCATAGCTACCATTGCAGATTTGGGCAAAATGATCTTCGAAGGAAAGGTTGATGAAGGTGAAGTTGGAAAATTGAAAGTAGGAATGCCATTAAAGATCAGTCTAGGTGCAGTTGAAGGGGAAGAACTCGATGCCAAATTGAAGTTTATTGCACCCAAAGGCGTAGAAGAAACGGGTGCGGTTCAGTTTAAGATTGAAGGGGACGTTGAGATAAAGGAAGAAGTATTTATAAGGGCAGGATATAGTGCAAACGCGTCACTTGTCCTTGAAAAGAAAGATAGTATTATGGTAATTCCAGAAGCACTGTTGCAATTTGATAAAAAGACCGATAAACCTTTTGTGGAAGTATCAACCGGGGAGCAAGAATTTGAGCGTAAGGATATTGAAATCGGGATTTCCGATGGGGTGAATGTTGAAATAGTTTCAGGTATTACAGAGGAGGATGAAGTAAAACAATGGAATAAGACCGAGCCAATTAAAAAAGGCGAGGATGAAGAAGGTGAGGATGACGAGGATTCGGAGGAAAGTGACGATTAATAAACATCAATCAATATATATAATCAGCAAAAAATCAATAAATGAAACTTAAACTAACAGCGATATTATTAGTATTGTCATTAGGGATTTCTACAGCACAACAAAAAAAATGGACACTTGAAGAATGTGTATTATATGCCGTTGAAAATAACCTGACCATAGACCAATTTGAATTGGATTTGGAGAATGCCAAAATTGATAAATCGGATGCACTGGGTAATTTTCTCCCTAACCTGAATGCCACCACAGCAGGATCAAGTAATACGGGTTTTTCGATAAACCCAACTACCAACGCCCCAACTACACAAACCGCATATAATGTGAGTGGGTCTATTAATTCCAATGTTACCTTGTTTGATGGATTAAGGAACGTTCATCAAATGAATCGTGCCAAATTAAGTGCAATAGCCAGTCAATACCGCTTGGATAATTTAATTGATGATATTAGTTTAAATGTGGCCAATGCCTATTTACAGGTACTTTCTAACAAGGAGTCCTTGAAGGTATTTAGGGCGCAATATGCGGTAACCGAACAAGATTTAAAGCGAACCAAGGAATTGGTAGCTTCAGGAGTTGTGCCCAAAGGTGATTTGCTTGAAATTGAAGCCACGGCTGCAAACCTGGAACAGCAAATTGTTAATGGCGAAAGTTTGGTTTTGATTTCCAGAATTGGTTTGGCACAGTTACTTCAGATTACCGAATATGAGAATTTTGATATTGCCGATGAGACCTTTGATATTCCGCCATCGGATATTTTATCCAATTCGGCAAAAGATATTTTTAATAAAGCGCTTGATTGGCGTAACGATATCAAATTTTCAGAGACGAATGTGGCATTGGCCGAAAAAGACTTAAGTATTGCTAAAGGCGGATCATATCCCTCAATAGCTGGGTTTGTAAATTATGGGACAAGGTATTCGGATCAGACTAAAATTCCTGATAGCAATGGTATACCCTATACGCCAAGTTTCCGGGATCAAATGTGGATTTTTGATGGGATAGCATATGGTGTACAATTAAGTGTTCCTGTATTCAATGGGTTCACTAACAAGAACAATATCAAAAGATCAAAAATCAGCCTTGAAAAGGCCAAGCTTCAGTTTGAACAGGATAAATTAGATTTGGAATCGAACATTCAACAGGCCTATGTTGATGTAACTTCTTTTTATAAAGCCTATGAAGCAGCTGAGAAAACCTTGGAGGCCAGACGATTGGCCAATCAATATTCCAAAGAGCGATTTGATGTTGGCTTAATGAATGCCTTTGATTATAGTCAGGCGCAGTCCAGGGTCGATAACGCTGAGGCAGAAGTTATTCGAGCAAAATATAATTATATCTTTAGACTTAAAATATTGGAATTCTATTTTGGGATTCCGATAACATTGAATTAATCATTTGCTACAAAATGAAAAAGAACCCGTTATTTTAATAAATGACGGGTTCTTTTTCGGGTAATCGCAAATGATTAATTCAAAGTTATCGGAATTCCAAAATAGAATTCCAATATTTTAAGTCTAAAGATATAATTATATTTTGTTC
>JABDKZ010000486.1 GCA_013001935.1 Maribacter sp. | reverse complement strand
TCCAATACAATTTCATATTCACCGGGAACATCAGATGAATAAAATTCAAAAACTTCCTCCCCATCCTGCATTGAAATTTGAGGTTCCCAAAGCAATTGATATCTAAAATCAGGAACCCGATCGGTTTTGATCGCGTTTTCCGGGTCATAATGCTGCTTAAAATAATTCTTTTTCGCCGCTGGTATGGCCAAAGTACTGCTCGCAAAATTTGTTTTCGGAACAGTTTCCAAATAATTACCGGCTATGGTTTTAATAACAACCATGCCGTGGTATTTTTTTGAACCCATCACCAATGGATCGCGTAAAATGGTCAATTTTTCGATATTATGCGCATTATAATCCAATAGGTCGTTATGCTTGGGAACAAAAACGCCATCTACCAATACCAATGGGGGATCTGTTGCATAGGCATTGTCATAAGATTCCATGTCCTCTCTCACCCAAAAAGTGTATTTGCCGTCGGCAAGTTTCTTGACCCATACATTCGGAACAATTTCAACCAAAGTCTCACGTAGCGTTTTGAACCTGGTATAGTCATCAAGAATGAATACCTCGGGAGCACCCCCATCAAAAGGGTCTTTTTTATCGACTGAAATTATTGAATCGGGCTTCACGCCATAATACGCATTTTCAATTTGATTATGTACACTCCTTTGCAAGATCCGATCTTGAATATCCTGGGAAATGGTCAAATCGGAAAATTTTAGGGCATCGTAATCAATTGGAGCTGTTTTAGAAAATCGTATGGAATAGGCCTCTTCATTTTCACTAAGGACCTGGGCAAGGATGTTTGGTGCGTCGTAGGCTTTATTGATATAGGTATAGAAATTTCCATCAGCGTCGGTGATTGCAGACTTTAACTGAAAATTATCACCAGGAATCGAAATTATGACCGATTTGCCTGTGGCTGCTATTTGGTCTTCCCTGGTTCTGACCTGTCCAAAAAACAATTCACCCCGCTGCTCCGGTAAAAAAATTGAATCCCCCATGCTGTTTGTTATCCGCTTAGCCACATTGAAGAAGTTTTTAGCATAGGCCTCCGAACTTAAAGGTGCATTCCTGATCATATCCTCTTTGAGGCGTACACTCAAAGAATAATCACCATAACCTAAGCGCCCTTTGTAATTTTTTGAAGTAAGGGTCACCTTTTCTCTTTGCCCATATATTTTTTTATCTGTAAATAGCATAAGGGTACCGTCATCGTTAGTTTGGTCCGTAACCCCTTCGGTTGTTACATCTGTTTGGTCCGAAACTTCGATTTTACCCTCACTATCATCAAGGATATTCTCCTGGTCGGTTCTATATGGGTTTACAATAATAATATCATCTTGAAACAACTGGCTTACCCCTTCGTTTTTCATCCAATGGGTGTAGCCAATTAATTTGTAATTCCCGGAAGGAATCGATACTGGTATAAAAAGATCGCCCTGGCCCCTACCCTTGTCGAGTGTAACCTTTTGTTTGAAAACTGTCGTCAAATCCTCGCCTACCAATTCTACATACGCCATTTTACTGATGCTACTAAGCTTGTTGGTTGCTGCGTTGAACGTATACAAACTGTAATACAGGTATTCCCCAGGGAAAAGCACTCCTGTATTGTAATGCACATATACCTTTTCTAAGGGCAGCTTTTTTAATTGTACAAGTTCTGCCGGGTTTTTGGCGACATATTGAGCGTTAAGCAACCCATAATGGAGAACTAATAATCCCAGCAGTACTAATGTCTTTTTCATAATATATTTATTCTATCCAAAATTCAGGCACAACATTACTGCCCATAGTAGTGCAATCCCCACAAATTGATGGTACATAGGTATAAGGTCCCGGGCAGGTACCGATATTATCAAAATTTTCATCCACATACCGGATCAAATCCAAATTCACCATTTCAATAATAGATTGCGGACATGAGTTTCCACCATCCGGGCCAGAAGCACAATAGGAACGATGTGATTCTGGTGAGGAATGCACCCCACAATTGAACGGGAATGGAGGTAAGGCTTCATTGGCATAAAAATCAGTATAATTAAAGAACATGCGTTTATTAGAAACCGAAGCCACATCAAAGAAGCCAATTACCGAACCTTGTACCCCGTCATTGGAGGAAACATTGCCTTCGATAAAACCCGGTTGCACTTGCGAAAAAATGTTCCCGGTTTGACTAAAATCATTCAATTGTTCATAAAAGCCGTACGAGTCTATTCCCGTTACCAGCTGACTAATCTCAATACTATAGCGATGTGATATGATAAAATTGTCCTTTGCAATAAATCTGACCATGAACTTTTCAACCCCACTACCCGTCGTGTTCAGCTGGGTCTGGATAATAGTGTTTGAAGCAACCGTGTTATAACAGGTTTGCTGTTCTTCTTGGCGTTCAACTATTTCTAAATTATAGGTGGGTACAGGCAGGGCACAAGGGTCATAGTTGGTCAGTTTAAACTCGTAAGGAGACCATTCAGGGGCTATGATCTTATAGGTTTCATCATAAGTAAACCTGAAATTTTCGGCGTTTCCGGCAGCGGACTCATTATCAATAAAAATACCAATTCCTTCGACTCCCGTATCGGTGACCACTTTTTCAGCATAGGCATTTATGATTTCAGATGTACCATTGATTGCCATGGATTTTGAAGTGTACCCCTTTCCATCAGCCGTTGTTATTTTCAAATGGTAGGCATTATCATTTGCTGCAGCAAATTGTGTCCCCGATTCATAAATTCCTGGACGCGATTCATAAAAATCATATTCAACACCCGAATCATCCACCACCACCACCTGGGCATTCCG
>JABDKZ010000472.1 GCA_013001935.1 Maribacter sp. | reverse complement strand
GCCTTCTCCTCTATACTTTTTAAGGGTATAGTTTGTCGAAGACCACTCAGTATCATAGGGTAAAGAAGTAAAGGTGGTATAATACATATCACCGTCCTGATAAAAATTGGTTGCTGCCCTGGTATCTCCAGCTTCAAAGGCGTCAACTAAATCTTGAGTAGGTGCCCACCATCCGAGCTTTCCTCCTGGTGCTCCATTACCTGCATCCCAATACCAACCCCGACCTGTTCCTTGTGAGGCTTTAAAATTTTCGGAGTGTGTATCATCGAATACCCAAAGATTATCATCTGAAAATGGCCCCCCGTATTGAATCTCAAAAATAGATTCAGCGTTATTTTCATTGTCAAAAGCAAAAACACTATCGTAATCAGGTAGAAGGACGTAAGGACCATTATCAACTACGTCTGCGAGGGCAGTTATAGCTGTTGGCCAATCCTGTTTCCAAACGTTTACCTTACCGATATAAGATTTAGCGGCCCAAGCAGTCGCCCTACCTGTATTACCACTATCCCAAGCCTCTGGAAGACCAGCTGCAGCAGTGGCAAAGTCGGCTAGTATTGCCGTGTACAGTTCATCCTGTGTAGCATTCGGCAATGCCAAATTATTAATATCGGTTAAAACTTCTAGCGCTAGTGGAGGCGTGCCAAATAATTTCATGGCTTGAAAATGGAACCAAGCACGAAGAAATTTGGCTTCGGCATCCAACACCGTTTTGTCCTCAGCAGTCAATTCATTTTCGCCATCCAAATTTTTCAATACCACATTGGCCCTAAAAATCCCTTCATAAATCTGGGTATAGACTGCACCGTATGGTATATCACTGCTACGTATTTGTAAATTATCTATATCTTGGGAAATCCCATCTGAAGTAACATTGTCTGCTGCAACATCATCGGTGATTGTCATGGTAATTTTCCAAAATTCCCCTCTTTCAGAAAGTGTTTCAGTACTGGTACCCCAAAAATCCTGAATTGAGGAATAGGCCGCAAAAATGGCCCCATCAAAATTCGCCCTGGTCTTATAAAAAGATTGTTCGGTTATCCTATCCAACGGTTGCAAATCCAACTCATCATTGCACGAGAATATGCCAATGAAGCAGAGACTTACGATAAATACATATATTTTTTTCATAATCGTTTTATTATAAAGATATTAAAATTATAGCCTAATTAAAAGTCACTGTCCACCCGAACTGAATAATTCTTGGTAGTGGGGAAACACCGCCGTCCTGCCCAGTGGCCAGGGTAAAGTCTCCTTTTTGAAAACTTTGGGCACGGGTAACTTCCGGATCAAAACCTGAATATTTCGTAAATGTTGCCAAGTTCTGTGCTGCCAAATAAAACCGCATGTTGGAAATGAAATTATTGCTCCATCTACCTAGTGTTTCTTTTGGAAGGTTATAACCTAGCTGTATATTCTGAATACGCAAATACCCAGCATTTTCTATCCAACGGTCCGAATAGCGATTATTGCCATTTGGATCGGTCCTGGTCAAGCGAGGATTGGAGCTAGAAGTGGCTGTGCCTTCCCCTGTCCAACGATTTAACACCTGTGTACTGAAGTTACCTGCACCTGATAGATCTTCCAGGCCTATTCGGGCTGAATTGTACACTTGCCTGTCGCCCACACCACGAAGATTAACGGAAAAATCCCAATCTTTATATGCTGCTCCTAAGCTCATTCCGTAGAAAAAACCTGGAAAAGGACTTCCTAAAATTGTTCTATCTTCTGCATCAACTACACCATCCCCATTGACATCTACAAAACGGATATCCCCTGGTGCAGGGCCGCTGGAATTAGCATCTGGCAAAGCCGCTGCTACCTCAGCATCATTTTGATAAAGGCCATTGGTCTTATAACCATAAAAATGACCTAAAGATTCACCTACAATGGTTCTGTGTGTCTGTGCGCCGCCAATACCAGAAATAATCTGGGGTATTTGGCCCAAATCCGTTACTTTATTTTTATTGGTTGTAAGATTTCCGGAAATGCTATAACTGAAATCCCCCACCTCATTATTATAATCAAAGGCAAACTCAATACCACTATTTTTTATCTGTCCAATATTGGCGTCTGCCGGTAAGAAATAACCAGATGCATAAGGCAGTGGTAAACCAAGTAAAACATCATCAGTTGTTTTATTATAGTAATCTGCCGTTATGGAAAGCTTACCTTTAAAAAAGCTGGCATCCACACCGATATCCGTCTGGGTACTGGTTTCCCATTTTAAATCGGAATTGGCAAAATTAGTGGGCGTTGGGGCGTTCACAACATTTTGACCGTCTCCGATAACGTAAAATATATTTGTGTTCAAAGCACTTAAATAAGCGAAGTTCAAACCTGTAAATTGATTACCCGATTGACCCCAACTTGCGCGCAATTTAATGTCATCAACAAAATTGCTTTGAAAAAAATCTTCCTGTGAAATTCTCCATCCCACGGAAATCGACGGGAAAACGTCACTCCTATTGGCTTCTGCAAAGCGCGAAGTGGCATCCCTACGAATGTTGGCCGTTGCCAAATACTTTCCTTTGTAATTGTAATTTAAACGGCCCAACCAACCTTGCAAGGTCCAAAGATCCGCTTCATTGGCTGCAGCTACAGCAGTACCTGTTGAAGGGAAATTAATGTTTACAAGATTACGTCCTTGTATCCTTACCTTATCAAATCTAAATTTAGTCTGCTCAAAACCTACCAATGCTGTGATATTATGGTCGCCATTGCCAAAAGTCTTATCATACTGAAGTGTGGCCCCTGTGGTCACTGTCAATTCAATAGG
Source organism: Maribacter sp. (assembly GCA_013001935.1). Taxonomy (GTDB): domain Bacteria; phylum Bacteroidota; class Bacteroidia; order Flavobacteriales; family Flavobacteriaceae; genus Maribacter_A. The sequence continues at coordinate 1,554 of JABDKZ010000472.1, read as the reverse complement.
GCGAGAGTCAATACGTAATGATTGTCTTATTGAATTCCCGTCAAAAGAGGTTTCTGTTTGCAGAAAATCCCCATTACCTACATTATAATCAAAACCTACCGAGGGTCTAAATTTTAAGCCATCCACAAATTCCAATTCCCCATAAAAATTCCCCAATACTTTTCTAGTTTGAATCGTTGTTAAATTTACTCTGGGATCTGTCCTGAAAACATAATTGCTTGCCGACCCTTCTCCAATGGTTGATGGATTTTCCTGATTGTAACCATATGGGCCATCGGGGTCATAAATTTTAAAATAGGGCGCATTACCTGCCGAATTAGAGCCAGCAAGTAAACCACCACCTTCGGCTTGTGTACCTCGATCCGTTGAACTTACCGTCAAAGATTGGCCGAAACGTAACCTTTTACCAACGTTAATATCTGAGTTCGCCTTAAACGAAAAACGTTCAAAATTCTGTGCCCTTTCAATACCTTCTTGGTTCATATAGCCTCCAGAAATAAAATAGTTGGCATTCTCATTACCGCCACTAACACTAACATTATGGTTTTGAACGAAACCGGTTCTAAAAACGGCATCCTGCCAATCTACAAAGGGTTGTCCGCTAAACTCTGAAACATCCCTACCCAATTGTCCTTGTATATCTATATACTGATCTACATTAAGTACATTTATTTTATCTCTTGCACTACTTGATGCCAGATACCCATTATACGTTACCGAGGCTGCGCCTGACTTACCTCTTTTGGTGGTTACAATGATAACCCCATTGGCTCCTCTTGCCCCATAAATTGCAGTAGAAGCTGCATCTTTCAAAACGTCTATAGACTCAATGTCATTATGATTGAGCGAAGCGAGCGGATTCGAGTCTGTAGTCGAAGAGGTATTCACCGTAATATTGGTTGTTTGTACTAAGGGAACGCCATCAATTACCCATAGCGGGTCATTTACCCCAGGAGTTCCAACCCCACGAATACGCACATTGATCGGTGCACCTGGATCACCAGATCGATTGGTTATATTAACCCCTGCTAATGTACCTGCCAATACTTGATCTGGACTGACAAGGGGTTTTGAAATAATTTCTGAAGCCCCTAAAGAACCTACTGACCCAGTAAGATCTGCTTTTCGTTGGGTACCATAACCCACTACTACGACCTCGCTTAATTGACTGGCATCTACTGCCATTGCCACATTAATAGAAGATCTTCCATTAACTGCGATTTCCTGGGTGGCAAAACCAACATAACTGAATATCAAAGTAGCATTACCATCAGCCGATATGGTATAATTGCCATCAAAATCGGATTGGGTACCATTAGTGGTTCCTTTCTCGACAATACTTGTTCCAGGTAATGGGGAACCCGTATCGTCAGTAACGGTACCAGAAATCGCATCTTGTGCTTGGATTGATTGTACTCCGAATAGAAGTACAATAATGAATATCAAGCGAATAGCCCTTATTCCATTGTGTCTCGTAAGGTTTTCTTTCATAATCAAAAGGTTTATGTTAGTTATTCTCGTTCAGAAAAAAGATAATCCCCATACATCAACAGG
>JABDKZ010000455.1 GCA_013001935.1 Maribacter sp. | reverse complement strand
CTGGTACAGTAAAATTTTTTAATGAGTCCAAGGGATACGGATTCATTACGAACGACGAGACGGGAAGCGACATCTTTGTTCACGCCACTGCGTTGAATGGTGTTGAGTTAAACGAAGGTGACAAAGTGGAATACGTAGAAGAAGAAGGAAGAAAAGGAATGGTTGCTGCACAAGTGCAAGTAATCAGTTAAATTATTGTATTCCTGATTGTATCAAAGCCCTGACGGAAACGTCGGGGTTTTTAATTAAAATAAGGTGCCTCTAATTCAGATTTCTTTTTTCAATAAAGAACCTTTTCAATATTTCGGATGCCTCATTATCCAAGATACCGCCAATAATTTCAGTTTTGGGGTGCAGTTTTGTTCCCATAACCCCACATCCCCTATTTGGATCTTTTGCAGCATATACAACTTTTGAGATCTGACTCCAATACAACGCCCCTGCACACATTTGGCAAGGTTCCAAAGTAACATAAATAGTGCAGTTCAGAAGGTATTTGCCGCCTAGGAAATTTGCGGCAGCGGTAATGGCCTGCATTTCTGCGTGTGCAGTTACATCGTTCAGCTGTTCGGTTAAATTATGTGCTCTAGCTATTATTCTGTCATTTATGACAATAACGGCACCAATAGGAACTTCCCCTTTATCAAAAGCGGCCTCCGCTTCTTGCAGGGCCTTTTTCATGAAATAGGCATCATCGAAAGGTAGAACCATAGCGTCAAAAATACAATTTTTGTAGTATAGAAAAGAATTGAAATCTCTTTTAAAAGGTCTATTTTTGCAGCTTAACAACTAGACTTGGGTTCATTTCTTGAGCATATAAATTTTCCCGCCGATCTTCGTAAGCTATTACCAGAAGAACTACCCCAACTTGCCCAAGAAATGCGTGATTTCATTATTGACATTATTGCTGTAAAAGAAGGCCATTTGGGGGCTAGCTTAGGGGTTGTTGAATTGACTATTGCCTTACATTACGTTTTCAAGACCCCTATCGATAAACTCATATGGGATGTGGGCCACCAGGCGTATGGACACAAAATATTGACGGGAAGAAAGGACAGCTTTGAAACGAATCGCAAATTAAATGGTTTAAGTGGCTTTCCGAGTAGGACAGAAAGTGTATATGATGATTTTGGAACCGGACATAGCTCTACAGCCATTTCCGCAATTTTAGGTATGGCCATTGCCTCCAAATTGAAAGGAGAAACCGAAAGAAACCATATAGCAGTTGTCGGAGATGCATCAATCGCCAGCGGTATGGCCTTTGAAGGATTAAACCATGCCGGTGTTACCGATGCTAACCTCCTGATTGTCCTTAATGACAATGCTATAGGAATAGATCCCAGTGTAGGTGCATTGAAAAAATACCTCACGAATGTAAAAAAAGGCACTGCCAAAGATGAAAATATCTTTGAATGTTTAAATTTTGAATATTCAGGACCAATTGACGGACATAATGTAGAGGACTTAATCACCGAGTTGCAAAGACTAAAGTCAGTGGCAGGACCCAAACTATTGCACATTATCACCACCAAAGGTAAAGGCTTGAAAAAAGCGGAAGAAAACCAGGTCGTTTATCATGCCCCTGGCAAGTTCAATAAAAAAACCGGGGAGCTCCAAGGAATATCCGAAGCAACACTACCGCCCAAATATCAGGATGTTTTTGGCCATACTTTAGTTGATTTGGCCCAAAAAAATGTGAATATTGTTGGTATAACCCCAGCAATGCCCACCGGAAGTTCATTGAAATACATGATGCAAGAAATCCCGGAAAGGGCCTTTGATGTTGGAATCGCCGAGCAGCATGCCGTTACATTGGCCGCAGGCATGGTCACTGAAGGTTTAATTCCTTTTTGTAATATTTATTCCACTTTCTTGCAAAGGGCTTATGACCAGGTCATACACGATGTGGCGATACAAAATTTGGCCGTCATATTTTGCCTAGATCGGGCTGGCATTGTAGGGCAAGATGGTGCTACCCATCATGGGGTCTTCGATATTGCCTTTTTAAGATGCATCCCCAATTTGATCATTTTTGCGCCCATGAACGAAATTGAACTGCGTAACATTATGTATACAGCACAATTGGGGTTAAACCAACCCATTGCCATACGATATCCCAGAGGTCGTGGGGTGACCCGAAATTGGAAAGTGCCCTTTGGGAAAATTGACATCGGAGTTGTACAGGAAGTTAAAAAAGGTAAGAAAATCGCAATACTATCCATTGGCCATATCGGGAATAGAATTATCGATTTAATCCCTGCACTCGATGCTCCTAATGACGTTGGTCATTACAATATGAGATTTGTAAAACCCCTTGATAAAAGTCAACTTATCAAAATTTTTGATCAGTATAAATACATCATCACAATTGAAGATGGGTGCAAAGCAGGCGGATTTGGAAGTGCTATTCTAGAATTTGCGAATCAAGCAGGATATACAAACCCTATTAAAGTACTTGGTATTGATGACCAATTCATGGAACATGGCACTATTGAGGAGCTTCATAAATTGGCTGGGATTGATGCTGAATCGATCAAAATACATATTAATAAAATCATCAATGCGTATCAGTAATTACAGAAACTTAATTTTTATAGCCGCGCTGTTTATTTGCTTTAATTCAATTCAAGCACAGGATTCCATTCCGTTACAAAGTCCTATTGATACAACAGTAGTAGATACGGTGGTGATTCGAAGGACCTTGGTCAAAATTAAATATGTGCCCAGAGGTGTTAATCTTACCAACCCTGTAATTTCGTTTAATAAAACAAAACCCTTGCTTAAGGTATTCAGTACATTCAGAGTGCCTTCTTTCTGGACCAAAATAAATCGTCTGGGTATTAATTTGAGTGAAGTCGCTTTTGTAAACTGGAATGCCGGTGGTAATAATTCCGTTTCGGCACTGGGAAATATGAGATTTGAACGCAATTACAAGTTCAGGTATATTCAATGGGATAATTTTCTGCAAATGAAATATGGCGTAAATGCCCAAGAAGAGCAAAAACTGCGCAAAACAGATGATGAAGTTAGAATAAGTTCAACATTCGGCTATCGTACGGATACCATTAGTAATTGGTACTATTCTGTAAAGGCGAATTTCAGGACACAATTTTCCAATGGTTACAAATACCCTGATAGGGATACTCCCATATCCCGATTTATGGCTCCAGGCTATTTCTTCCTTGGCGCCGGTACTTCGTATATATCCAAAAATCAAAAGTTTAATCTTTATATTTCGCCTTTGACCCAAAAGGCTACTTTCGTATTAGACCAAACCTTGGCAAATAATGGGGCATTTGGTGTTAAAAAAGCCGTCTTGGATGCCAATGGTAATATCATAAAACAAGGAGAGAACTCTTTAATAGAACTGGGTTTTCTGATCACCAATATCTGGGAAACCCGATTAGGTAAAAACATAAATATGCGCAATGATTTAAGTTTATACACCGATTACTTATCAAGCTTTGGAAACGTTGACGTTGATTGGGAACTGAACATTAACCTCAAGGTAAACAAATATATCTCTACAAATATCGGCACTCATGTTATATACGATGATGATGTGCTTTTCGATAGACAAGTCGATGAAAACGGAAACGTGACCGACCCAGGTGTGCCTCGAATTCAATTCAAACAAATATTAGGAATTGGTATTACCTACGATTTTTAGAGCCTTTAGAAATGTGTGGTTGGATTTTTAACGAAAGTACGTGCAAAAAGGGGTAGCTCTAGTTT
>JABDKZ010000431.1 GCA_013001935.1 Maribacter sp. | reverse complement strand
GCCAATCCTCGGCCAGAGTTGTCTACGGTAGTGGTGAAATTCGTTAGCTTTTGCACGTAATCTAGATAGGCACCGGTACCATAACTCCTGCTACTGGAAGAGCGCACATTGTGGGCAGTAAAGCAACCACCTGTGGTTAATTTGGGCGCCACATTTTTAAAATAATTGATATACCAACCCTTATCGGCATCACTGAAGACAAAATCAAAAGGACCATCGAGTTCCTTTACCAACGCATGGGCATCTGCCAAGCGGGCATCGATATAAGACGAAAGGCCGGCTTTTTTAAAATTGACAAGGGCTTCTTTGTGTCGGGCTTCATCAATCTCGATCGTGATTAGCTTACCGCCGGTCTTGCTTAGAGCCCAAGCAATCCAAATGGTCGAATGCCCGGTTGAAGTCCCGATTTCCAAAGCTTGGGTATACCCGTTCTGAACAATGATATCATAGAGTAATTGCCCGTCAGAAGAAGGGACATTCAAATCGTACCATTGCCCCTCCTTGCTATCTAGGAAGTCCTTTACCTTTTTGTCGAGTTCGGTGTCCTGCGCAAATACACTACTGGCCAATGTGAAGACCATTAGTAAACAAAAAGTAATACGAGTGTGAAATGAGGTATACCAGGTTTTCATAGCTTAAAATTGTACCAACCCTAAGATACGAAGAAGATTTAATGTAAAGAAAAATGGTTGATAAAATCAAATTGCTATTGTTTATTCTTATTCAAAGCCAGAGATTGACTTAAAATACATAGTAATTTTCTCGAGTAAATGAGTATTAAGGCTCTAATTGTCCCGTTGAAATGCACATACTTTCGATAAGCCGTTTTAGGGTTGTGTTACGTTCATCGAGCATTTTCTGCACTTTATCCTTATTTTTGTCAGTTACCGAAAAATAAGGGGTTTTGAACGTTTTACACCCTAGAAGGATACCCCATGCTGCGTTTTTATTATATAAAAACGCAAGTCATGAAAACTATCTTAACTTTACTATTTGTTCTTACGATCGGAGCAGCGGCCCAAGCTCAGGATGCCAAGGTTGATGTTAAGGTAGAAACTATTGAAATGAGCATCGTTAACACTACTACCAACGAGAACACTGTAGCTCGTTTGTACAAGTTTAAAAATTCTAGAGTAAAGAAGGCCTTATCTTTTACCACGAAAAGAAACAAAGCTAAATTGGCTTAAAACAAGTACTCACTCCACGGCATATCAGTTAAAAGCTTCATTAAAAAAATAAACCATCGAATTCCACGAACGTTTATTCGATTTGGGCTCAAAGAACAATCCCTTTTCTGGAAATACAGCATTAGGGTTTGTAAAGGCATGCCCGGTATGACCGTAAATATGCAAGTTCCAATCTGCATTGTACTTGTTTAATTCAGAAGATAGTTTTACCATATCCTCTGGTAATGCCATGGGGTCTTCCCAACCATGCAATACTAAAACGCTACATTTAATTTCCTTTTTTGGATGGGACGAAGGTGGGTCCAGTAGCCCATGATAACTAACTACACCACAAATTTCAATACCCGAGCGGGCAAGGTCTAAAACGCATTTACCCCCAAAACAGAATCCAATGGCACCGATTTGGGAGGCGTTTACCGCTTTATGGTTTTTTAGGGCTTCTATTGCTAATAACATTCTTTCAAGCAATAAAGGTCTGTCATTATTTAATTCATCCATTAGTTTTTGGGCCTCTTCCGGACCATTGGCCCTACGTCCTTTCCCATAATTATCAATGGCAAATCCAACGTATCCTAATTTTGCCAGTTCTGTAGCTTTATCAACTTCAAAATCTGATTGTCCGCCCCACATATGGGAAACGAGGATTCCTGGCCTTGGGTCTTTAATCGCATTATCCCAAACAATTATGCCTTCAAATTGATTTGCTTTGTCGTCTTGGTAGGGTAACTTTTCCTTAATAATCATCTTAGGGTTCTTGGCTTAGTATGAAATAGTGGAAGAATCGTATGGTTTTATCATCAGCGCTGCTAGAGTACGCTTGAAAATGAAACCATTTCACTCCTATATTTTACTAATATTATGTTATAGCTATCTTAAAATTAGCATAAATAGGGGTTTTGTTCATGAATACTTAATAAGTATTTTGGTAAAAGCTATGTTTTACCTACTTTTTACAGTAGGTTAGGCATAATTTTTACGACTACATATCGTGGCGTGATAATTGATGTTAAAGAAACAAGTAACATAAACAAAGAATATAATTAATATTATGGGTAGACCCGCAACAAAGCCGACTGAATTAAGAGACGGATTTTATATCGAAATAAGAAATAGAGGTTCTAAGGCTGGCGTGAAAATACGAAGAGATACCAAAGAACTAATGCTTATGGCCATAAAGGAGTACGAAAAGTCGAAAGACGTTATCGTTATTGGTGAAGTAAGTAAAGGAAAGATATTGGATAAGGTCAAATGAATCTAAATCAAGTAACTGTGCCCTCTTTGGATTTGGAAAAATCGATTCCATTCTACCAAAAATTAGGGTTAAAGTTAATTGTTAAGGCCTTACCACATTATGCACGGTTTGAATGCCCCGAAGGGGATTCAACCTTTTCCATTCATAAAGTTGAAGAATTGCCAAAAGGTGATGGCATTTACATTTATTTTGAATGTAACGATTTAGATGCCCAGGTTGGGAAACTACATGCAAACGGCATTGATTTTCAAGAACCTCCCAGCGATAGGCCTTGGCTCTGGCGAGAAGCTCGCTTAAGAGATCTGGACAATAATAAATTGATTCTTTTCTTTGGAGGGGAGAATCGCAAAAACCCGCCTTGGCGAATGTCCTAAAATTCCCATAATTCTTTTTAAAAGTAGTACGAAATCGGATATTTTTGGTAAATAATATGCTTATTTTTCCGGTGAAATACATTTTTGGTCGGTAAGCTGTTTTTGGGTCGGGTTACGTTCATCGAGCATTTTCTGCACTTTATCCTGATTTCTGTCAGTTACCGAAAAATAAGGGGTTTTGAACGTTTTACACCCTAGAAGGATACCCCATGCTGCGTTTTTATTATATAAAAACGCAAGTCATGAAAACTATCTTAACTTTAATCTTT
>JABDKZ010000418.1 GCA_013001935.1 Maribacter sp. | reverse complement strand
TACACGAGACCGTTAGCTACAACCTAAATTAATTGTGAGTCTAAACATCACACTTCAAGGCGAAAATACAGCTTGGCATTTTCCTTTAATGATTCTTGTATCATTCCTTCTCTTTTATCTTATCATTAGAATAGTAATTGGAAAAACGCAGTTTAATCAAAAGATAAAATCAATCTTGATCCTCTCAGTTTTCGTGGTTATACTAGGAATGCTATTGGGTAAATATGGAGCTCAAATGGGTTTTAAATGGTGGATTTACTATCCTGTTCCAATGTTAATGACTGTACTCTTACCTCCTATCGTTTTGAAAATGAATATTAAAGAATCCCAATTGTATCTTTTTTTAAGTTTCCTATCAGCTCCTTTTATTCATGTGTTATTCTCTTTTTTCTTAGACTGGAAAGAGTATATGCCATTTTGGGATATTCCTTTCATTGGTGATATATAGTGGCAGTAGCTAACAACGTGTATAACTCATACCTTCGGCAAACACAAAAATTCATTACCTTTCATTTTAATAAATTTTCGTGCTACTTACTCGAGCCTGAAATACGGCACGAGCCATACACGAACACGTTGGCTGCAAACAAGAAAACAATCTCAATAATCTAAAATAATCAGAAAGAATTTAAGGCATGTATAATTTGCAAAAGGCTCAAGAAGATATGAGAAATGGCTACGGTTATGGCTCAATTGGTCTTCTTGTTTCAGGGACCGTTTGGGTAACGGCTGGTTTAATTGTTAATTTCTATTCGTCCCAAAAAGGCATTTGGGCTCTAATAATTGGAGGAGTATTTATTTTTCCTGTATCAACATTAATTGAAAAACTAATAGGTATTAAAGGAGGACATGATAAACATAATCCTTTAGGAAAACTAGGAATGGAAGGAACAATTTGGATGATTATGTGTATTCCGTTAGCATATGGTTTATCCTTAATAAAGAGCGAATGGTTTTTTCAAGGAATGTTGATGATAATTGGTGGACGATATTTAACGTTTGCAAGTATTTTCGGTATGCGTATTTATTGGATTATAGGAGCTGTTTTGGGATTGTCCGCGTATGTTCTATTTAAACTTCAAGCGAGAGACTTTACATCCGCATTAACAGGTGGATTGATTGAGATAATTTTTGGAATTGCTTTGTACGTTTTATTCAGACACAACAAACAAAAGAATTGAGAAGAATTGAATTAGAAGAATGTCAGCAGCCAACAACGTGTATAATGCATGCCAGAATGCAAACACAAAAAATCACTATCTTGAAATCTAATAATTTTTTGTGTTATTGTTGAGTGCCTTTTAGCTGGCACACAGCATACACGAACACGTTAGCCTTCATTATGACCAACCACTAACCAATGATAAAATTCTTTAGAAAAATCAGGCAACGTCTTTTAACTGAAAATAAGTTTAGTAAATATCTGCTGTATGCTATTGGAGAGATTGTATTAGTGGTTATAGGTATACTTATTGCGCTTCAAATTAATAACTGGAATCAAAAAAAACTTGAACAAGTTGCATTAACCGGATACCTTAATAGCATATCTAAAAATATTAAAGAGGATATTAAAAAGGCAGAATTTCTTAGAACGAATAGAGTTAATGTGATTACCAGAATACCACATATGACTTGGACTATGATTCGTTCAGATTACTTAGAAAGAACCGATATAAAATTTGCATCTGAAACATTATCTGCAATATCGAATTTTGACTATTTTACTGCAGATTTGAGTGGTTTTGAATCCATTAAAAATTCAGGATACTTAAGAGAGTTGCAAGGTCAGGATATAGAAAATCTAATATATAAATATTACAATCTCGTTCAAGAAATTACGATTAAAGAAAAAGACTATAATGAAATTCTACGGAATGCATATAGCGATTTTTCCAGTAAAGGATTTGAAAAAATTATCTACATAACCTATCCTGATTATATAGGTGATAAACAAGAATTAACAAACTTACAACCATACTTAAAAGATATATTATTTCATCCTACTGCCATTGCATTGTACAACCAAACATATTTAAAAGGACCTGCCTTAATTGTACAATTGGAAAATCTTAATATAATTGGAAATGAAATTGTACGAATGATTGATAATAATATTCAAACTTTTGATGATAGTACAGCTAAAAACTTAGAGGGATTTTTCGACACTAGTGGCACAGTAGGTTATTCTAAAGTGCTTACAAATGGTGCTGAAAATGGTAAGTTTTTTAATACAGGATTTGCATCGGCAGGCAATAAACCGTTTGAAATGATTTATGGAATAAATGAGTACACTATAGATGTTCCAAAAAATGAATGGACAGTTGTATACTTTAGAAATCCTTCTAACGCATTGATTGAAAGACCTACAAAAGATTATTCATGTTATAAGACTCTCAAATTAGAATTAAAAGGTGATAAAGGCGGGGAAACTGTTTCAGTCGCATTAAAAGACGCTGATGCTCCAGATGATGGTTCAGAAACAAAAGTTCCTTTAACCTTATCAAGCAAATGGGAAACATATGAGATTCCACTTTCAGAATTTAAACCAACAAACCTTAAAGAATTATTCATTGTTGCAAGTTTAATACTTATAGACGATGCAAATAAAATTAGTGTTAGAAACATAGAATATGTAAAATAAAAACTAAGGCTAACAACGTGTATAATTCATTGCTAGTTATAGCCTACTTACGAAAGTCCTCGAGGACTTTCTATCTGTAATATATTTGCTAAATTAGTTACTTAAACACGCAACGAAATCATACACAAACACGTTAGCCTTCATTATGACCAACCACTAACCAAAAGGATTCCCGCTTCCTCGGGAAATAAATATGATAAAATTCTTTAGAAAAATTAGACAAAAAATGCTGACTGAAAACAAGTTTGGAAAATATCTGACTTATGCAGTCGGAGAAATTATTCTTGTCGTAATCGGAATTTTAATTGCACTATCTATTAATAATTGGAATGAAAACCGAAAATCTGCAAAACAGGAGAATCTATACTTAAAACGATTGCTCTCTGAAAACAGAGACGATATCAATACATTTAAAAATAATATATCTGATTTAGAAAAAGGAATTGAAACCATAGAAAACCTATCATTAGTATTGAATTCCAACGACAGTAAAGACGAAAAACTTATTGAGGCTGCGAACGATTTTTTTGGCTATGGCAGCATATATCCAATATTTTCTTCCTCTACTTCAACTTTTGATGACCTTTCGAGTACAGGAAACTTAAAGGATATTCGGAATTCTGAATTGCGAGATGAATTAGTCAAACATTATGCAAAGCATAAACAAGTTGCAGAATGGATAAGAATTGGAACGGAATGGGCGCTTCCGAATGATGCACCTTTTACCTATAATAATAGTATAATGAGATTTGAGCCTGTATCTGACTTTTTATTTGGAGAACAAAACCAATCGGATTTGGCTAATCATTTGAGGAAAAAAAAGGAAGAATATATAAACAATGCGGCAGTTCACTTTTGGATTAATAAAGACGCAATTGATAAACTTAAAGTATTGATTACAGACACAAACGAAATCATTAATTTGATTGAACAGGAATTAAAAAAATAACGAAAGCACAACAATGGCTATAGTTCATTGCTTCTGACTTTCCTCCCGGAAAGTCCTCGCAAATTTGCTATCTTCGGTTTACGGCGGAAAATCCTCGCGGATTTTCACGCAACGAAACCATACACAATCACGTTAGCATCAAACAAAGTCAATGCATATGAAAGTTAAACTTAAAAAAGTTGCACTATTAATAGAAATACTAGGAGGATTAGGAATCTTAATCTCCTTGGTTTTTGTTGGTATACAATTGAAAGAAAACACAGTTGCAACTAGATCAGCCACTGCAACTGCCACAAT
>JABDKZ010000408.1 GCA_013001935.1 Maribacter sp. | reverse complement strand
GCAGCTTTGGCTATATAGTAGAATCCCGTTTTCCATTTTTCGACCTTTTTTCTAGTGCCTTCAGGGGACAACGCTAATCTAAACACCTCTTTTTCATTGAAAATATTGGCGATTGCCGTGACGGTATCATTACTTTTACTACGGTCTATGGGTGCACCACCCATCCATCTAAAATACCAACCTAAAGGTGGTCTGAACAAGCTTTTTTTACCAATAAAATTTATTTCTTGGTTTACCAGTCTGCGGACCAAAAGGCCCAGAAAAAAATCGACCCAACTCGTATGCGGCACCACTGCGACCACACATTTATCCAGTTCAGGAAACTCCCCAACAGTCTTCCAACCAAGCAGTCTGAAATAAATAAATTTTGCAAGTGTATGCATTTATAGGCTTCTAAATTTTCTGATAGATCGATCTCAATTTTTCAGGGGTGATTATCTTGCGCCAATCCTGTCCTAAAGCGTTCTCCCATAGGGGAACCATACCCATTGAAACTGAGATCATAGTATTGAATTCTTCATCAGAAAGATGGGCACAAACCCCTTCTGGCAAATGTATTTCATGCTTTTCGCGCATAATCTTAAACAAAGCCACCCCTTCAGGGTAAAACTCCGCTAAATGTTGAAAAACCAAACAATTGCCAATGCCATGCTTAACCCCTAATAGATAGGAGAGTCCATAACTCATGGCGTGTGCTACACCCACTTGGGAATAGGCTATGCTCATACCGCCATGCCAAGAGGCCATCATTAATTTATCCCTTGACTCGCTAGGTGTTAAACCGTCCAAAAAAACTTCCTTACATAGTTCCAGAGCCTTCTCACCATAACTTTGGCTAAAAGCATTCAGATACGACCCATTAAGAGATTCTATACAGTGTATATAACAATCCATACCGGTATAAAACCATTGTTCTTTAGAAACTCCCTGCGTTAAGTCAGGATCCAAAAGCACTTGGTCAAAAGTCGTATAATCCGAATTTATTCCTAATTTTTTTTTTGGCCCTAATAGTACCGTGGTCCTGGAAACCTCAGCACCTGTACCACTTATGGTTGGTACACCCACATGATAGACAGATGGTTTTCCTACCAAATCCCAGCCTTGATATACCGAAGAACTACCTTCGTTATTCAACATAATAGCTACGGCCTTGGCCAAATCCATTAAAGTTCCACCACCTATCCCTACAATACCTGAAACATATTCCGGGAAATCATTCCTTATTTTTTGAACCAAAGCATCTACTTGATGGGTTTTTGGTTCTTCTTCTGCGGAAATAAATATGATTTGATCACAAAATATGGCGGGAATTCTTACCGCTAACTCCGCTCCTTCAAAAACGTCATCTACCAAAAAAATGAATGGGGAATCGGAATGCTTTCGTTTGGCCATTAAAATATCCCCTAGCTGATTAAAGCTGCCCTGACCAAAAACTACCCGAGGTACCATCGGAAAATTCTTGTACTTCGGATTATGACCCGATATTGTATATTTTATTTCACTCTTATCCTTAAATTCCATAGCATTAATTCAAATAGCTCAAAATATCTTTCAAACTATTAATTTTTAAATAATTGTGATCCTGGTCCTCAACGGCTACCTGTTCATGCTGCCAGGTGGTATGAAAAGGTACGTGAACCGCTTTAGCCCCGATGTTAATAATAGGTAATACATCAGATTTGAGGGAATTTCCGATCATTAAAAATTCATTGACCTCTATTTCAAGATGGTCTAAAAGGTTTTTATAATTCTCTTCTTTTTTATCGCTTAGCACCTCTACATGGTGAAAATAGGTTGACAAGCTCGACCTTTCGAGTTTTCGCTCCTGATCTAACAAATCGCCTTTGGTCAAAACAATCAGTCGATATTTATCGCCAAGTGCTTTTAAAACCTCTTTGACCCCATCCAATAATTCTACAGGGTGGGCGATCATTCTTTTACCAAGGTTCAAGATTTCCTGAATGGTTGCTTGTGAAACTTCGTTATTAGACAACTCAAGAGCAGATTCTATCATTGAAAGCATAAAACCTTTAATGCCATAACCATAGAGTTCTAAATTATCCATTTCTTTTTTGAACAACTCCTGGTCGATCTTATTCTTGGTTTCAAATCCTTCCAATAAATCTGCAAACTGGGCCTCAGTTTCCCGAAAATAGGTCTCGTTTACCCAAAGGGTATCATCGGCATCAAAGCCAATAACCTTTATGTCACTAAAATCTACTTCCATGCAGCTTGCGCTCTTTTTAAATCTTCAGGCGTATCAATTTCAATTCCACTAACAACCGTCTCGACCATTTTAATCTTTTTTCCGTATTCTAAATACCGTAAGGCCTCAATTTTTTCCTTTGCCTCTAGTGGCAACATGGGCAAACGTTGAAAATCCATCAGGGCCCGCTTTCTAAAAGCGTAAATACCTTTATGCTTATAATAGATATTTTCAATTTCCTCATTCCTTGGATATGGAATCGGGGATCTCGAAAAATAGAGGGCAAAATTACGGTTATCTACAATTACCTTTACTGTATTTGGGTTATTTATTTCTTCCCAGTCACTTATTCTTACCATAAGTGAAGCCAAATCAATTTCCTCAACCGTATCTTCCTTAAATACATTCAAAACGCTTGCTAAACTTTCGCGATCTGTAAAAGGTTCATCGCCTTGTACATTGACTATAATATCCACATCCATCTTAGTAACAGCCTCTGCAATACGATCACTACCACAGTCATGTTCCTTAATACTCATAATTGCTTTGCCACCGGCATTTACAATCGTATCAAAAATAATAGCACTATCGGTTACCACAAAAACTTCATGGAACAATTGTGTATTGATAGCAGCTTCATAAGTGCGGAGAATTACAGGTTTTCCTGACAGATCCTGCATCAGTTTGCCTGGAAATCTAGAAGCTGCATAACGCGCCGGAATCATTGCAATAATTTTCACTTTCTTTGACTTTAGATCGGTTAATTATGATTTTACCCTTGGTCTAAGCTTTCTATAAATCATAAAAACGAAGACTAATATAACAATGACTAAAAAAGCTGATAAAATTGGTGCAAAAATCGAAGCCGTTGTAACCACAACAGCGGTTCCTGTCTCCACTGTGGAAACCAATGGATTTGCTACGCCACCAGTTGTTACCGATGAAGCCATTCGTGTTGAGGCACCCGCGCCTTTTATGGCGGTAGCGGTACCCCCACCAGCAATAATCGCCAATGACCAGGTTACTACGGGGTCAAGATTAGCCACTGTAGAGACCATTACAGCCGTACCTGCGATTGCGGCCAAGGGAATTGCAATACTATCCAAAAGATTATCTACCCAAGGAATAAAATAAGCGAATATTTCGACCAAAGTTGCAACACCTAAAGTGATAAGGGCTGCAATACTTCCTATCCATTGCCAACTTTCATTAAGCTCCCAAACACCAAAATAAGAAGCAAGACTCAAAGCGAACAAAGGCAGAAAAACACGGAAACCAACAGAGGCTGCCAAACCTACACCCAAGAATATACTAATAATCGTCTCAGAGTTCATTATTATACTTTTCACTAAATTAAGTTATTCCGATTCAAGAAAAAAATCAGATTTGAATCCTATGAGATACAGTTGTCTCTTAGCCCTAGTAACCGCAGTATAGAGCCATCGGAGGTACTCTTTATCAATTCTATTTGGCAAATAGGGCTGTTCCACAAAAACAGTATTCCATTGTCCACCTTGCGATTTATGACAAGTAATGGCATAGGAAAATTTAACTTGCAAGGCATTGAAATACTTATTGTTCTTAACCCCCAGAAACTTCCTGTATTTAGATTTTTCATGGGCATAGTCTTTCATTACTTCCTGGTATAATTTATTCCCCTCTTCGTAGGACAAGGAGGGTGTTACCGCCTTAATTGTATCTAATAATAAAACGGTTTCAAAGGGACGTTGATTAGGATAGTCAACCATTTTAACCTTTACCTCTGCAAATTTAAATCCGTACAACTCCTTAATAGCAAATATTTCAAGGACTTCAATAATATCGCCATTAGCAATAAAACCAGCTTCAGAAGTAGGTTTTAACCAAAAATAATTGTTCTTCACAACCATCATAAAATCGCCCACAGCCAAGTCATTTTCTAAATATAGAATACGACTGCGTATATTTTCATTATAAAGATTCGCTCTCTTGTTAGAACGCACAATTAGCGTTGTTTCTTCTTTCCCATTTTCCGAATAAGATGCATCGATGGCTTCCTGGATTTCATAACCATCAACCAGCCTAACAATATCCGAATAGGGGTTTACATCAAATTTGAAACCTTCATAAAAAGTACCCTGCAATTGTTCGCGTAATAGCGTAGCATTAACTAATATTCCCGAATCCTCGGATTGTCGAACTACTTCATCCAATTCCAATCGTGTGACTTCCTTATTATAGTTGAGCGATAATTTACCCTCATCCAAAGCAGGACTTAAATCAAGATGTACGGGTGGCAGTTGCGCAGTGTCACCTATTAATATCAATTTACAATTGTGTCCCGAATATGCAAACATTAAGAGGTCATCTAATAGAGATCCATTTTCGAAAAGTTTCGAATCTGCGGGCGTATCAGGTATCATTGAAGCTTCATCAACAATAAAAATCGTATTCCGGTGCTTGTTGGGGGCCAAAACAAACTGTACACCACCTCCGGTTTGTTTTTTGGGAAAATATATTTTTTTGTGGATTGTAAAGGCTTGGGTTTTTGAGTAATTTGACATAACCTTGGCTGCCCTGCCCGTCGGTGCCATGAGCACCGCTTTCATGGAAGTACGCCACAAATTATTTACCAAAGTGCCAACAATGGTCGTTTTACCCGTACCTGCGAAACCTTTTAACAAAAACAGTCTTTCCTTTTCTTTGGAGAGCACATAATGCGATAATTGCTGCAGCGCTACCGACTGCTTTGGTGTAGGTTCATGTGGAAATTTTTCCTTTAAGATGGTAAAAAAAGAAGCATCGGTAAGCGTAGTCATAGACTCCAAATATAATCATGATTATTGGTCATGGGTATCAAATGATCAATATTCCTTCAAAATAAAGATTGATCGTTCAATTAAACCTAAGTGAAGCTGCTATAAAGCAATTAAACAGGTCTCAGGGCCCGCTGCCAATTATGTTCACGAGCCTATTTTGATTTTGTATAATATGTGCAAATCCTATTATAAAATATTAGGCGGTTTCCAAAAAAATTGTAGATTTGTGTTAACCACTAAATTATAATAAACACTTACAAAATGAAGACCATAATACAAATTGTACTTTGGATTGCGTGTATCGGATTTGGATACCTTATTTATAACTCTGTAAATGGGCCCATCGAGTTTAAAAAAGTAAAGCAAGAGCGCTTTGCAAAGGTTGTGGCAAAATTAAAGGATATTAGAAATTCACAAGAAGCGTATAAAACCGTAACGGGCAAATACGCGAATGATTTCAAAAGTCTTATTAGTTTTGTTGAGAACGGGAAGTATACCATTACCCAACAAAGGGATTCGTCTTATATGGAAATGGACAAAACGTACGGTATTGAACTTTTAAGGGAAGTTAAATTAATTGATACCTTAGGATTTGTTTCGGTTAAGGATTCGTTGTTCGGGGATGATGATCGCTACAAGAGTTTAATGAATGTTCCGGGAGCACAGGGTGGTGAAAAATTTGAAATGAAATCTGCGATTATAGACAAAGGAGGTTATAAAGCCCCTGTGTTTGAGGCAAAGGTTAAAAAGGATGTAGTTTTATATGATCAACCTAAAGACTTATTAGAGCGCGAAAATGCACAGATAAGTGTTGAGGAGATAAATGGTGATATGATCAAAGTAGGTTCTTTAGAGCAAGTTAGTACAAGTGGTAACTGGCCACCGATTTATGACAAAAAAGAAGATCAATAAGGAAGAGGATAACTCTTTGGATAATTATAATAAACTGTCCATTCAAGTTAGCTTGAATGGACTTTCTTTTTGCGTTCTGGATACTATTGGAAATAGGATACTGAAGTCTGACCGATTGGTCTTCGAAAAAAACCTATCCCCTCTAGAGCTTCGAGAAAATCTAGAACAACTGGTTAAGATGCACAAACTGGATTCCAGCCATTTTTCTGAAGTTGTGGTTGTGCACAGTAACAATCTGTTCAGTTTAGTCCCTAAATCATTGTTTGATGCCGAAGAATTGGCAAATTATCTTAAGTTCAACACCAAGATTCTGGCAAACGATCATATTGCCTATGATGAATTGAACAATTATGATATAGTCACCGTTTATGTACCCTTTGTTAACATCAACAATTATGTATTTGATTTGTTTGGGGAATTTGAATACAAACACAATGGTACGGTATTGGTTGAAGCTTTAATGCAAAATTCCGGGGCGAGTAAAGAGGCTGTGTGTTATGTACATATTGAAGGCCAACAAATGGATATAACCATTATAGCGCAGAAAAAATTGTTGTTATATAATAGTTTCACGATTACGACAAAAGAGGATTTTATTTACTATTTGCTCTTTACTCTAGAACAGTTAAAATTAGACACAGAGCGCATTAAACTTCAGCTTTTCGGTTCCATTGAGAAAGGCGATGATATCTACAATCTCTGTTACAAATATATAAAAGACGTCTCGCTATTCATTCCATCAGCAGTTAACTTTCCAAAGGTTAACGCCGATCAAAAGTCTTTAGACTTCACCGTTCTAAGTGCCCTATAATGCGAATTATATCAGGAAAGCATAGAAGTAAAAGAATTACAGCGCCTAAAAAGTTGCCCGTACGCCCAACTACCGATATGGCTAAGGAAGCGCTATTCAATATATTGAACAACAGATACTATTTTGAAGACATTGCATTTTTAGATCTTTTTGCCGGCACCGGAAATATTAGCTATGAGTTCGCTTCCCGAGGAACAAAAGAATTGGTTTCGGTTGATGCGGATTATGGCTGCGTTAAATTCATAGACAAAATTTCAACTGAACTGGATTTTGGGATTTCCACAATTAAAAGTGATGTCTTTAGTTTTTTGGAGAAGACTTCGCTGAAAGCAGACATTATTTTTGCCGACCCACCCTACGATTATTCTGAAAAGGATTTTGCTAGAATTCCCGAATTGATCTTTAAAAAAAATATACTTAAAGAAGGCGGGGTGCTCATTATAGAACATTCAAAACATACTGACCTTTCCCATTTGCGATATTTTACCAATCAACGCAGATATGGTGGTAGTGTTTTTAGCTTTTTCGAGTAATTAAATTAAAGAATCCTTGCCCTTAGTCGTTCTATCCTTTACCATTCATTTTTCAAAAAAATACCATTCTATTAAAAAAAGCAGGCCATAAGCCGGATTCTGTATCCCCTGAATTCAAGGTTTCCCTATCATTTATCTAGACCTTTGGTTGCCCAAAGGCTCTAACCGCCTACCCTTCAGCTCGAGCGTGCAGCCCTCAAACACTGATTTACATGACGTTTCACCGTATAGAGTTTACCTGGTTTCACTACAGCATTACCTGTACATTCTTTCTGTTGCACTTGTCCGCCCCCGCCAATGACGGGGTGACGGGTGTTACCCGCTATACTGCACTATGGTGTCCGGACTTTCCTACCTGACGGTTACCATCAGATCGATAAGGTGACCTGCTCGCTGCAAATTTAATTCATTGTTGATAAAAAAGTGTTTAATCCATCTTAAATAAAGAGGAGAATACATCGCTATTTTTATATTTGTAAAGAAGCCTTGGCATTTATGAAAATGCCTTTTAAAGTAAAACGTTTTGGAGCCATTCATTGTATCAGCAAGAAAGTACCGACCGCAGACATTCAAAGATGTCGTAGGGCAACAGGCGATAACCAATACGTTGCTCAATGCCATTGAAAACAACCATTTGGCTCAGGCATTACTATTCTGTGGACCTCGGGGTGTTGGCAAAACTACATGTGCCCGAATTTTGGCCAAACAGATCAACCAAGATGGCACTGAGCGTGAAGAGGAAGATTTTGCATTCAATATTTTTGAATTGGATGCGGCTTCGAACAATTCGGTAGACGATATCAGGAACCTGATAGATCAGGTGCGAATCCCGCCCCAAGTAGGCAAATACAAGGTATATATCATTGATGAGGTACATATGCTTTCACAATCGGCCTTTAATGCCTTTTTGAAGACCTTGGAAGAGCCGCCAAAACATGCCATTTTTATTTTGGCAACTACTGAAAAGCATAAAATAATACCTACAATACTATCACGCTGTCAAATATTCGATTTTAAGCGTATTACGGTTAAAGATGCTGCCGAATATTTAAAATATATTGCTAAGAACCAAGGTATAGAAGCTGATGATGATGCGCTACATATCATCGCCCAAAAAGCCGATGGGGCCATGCGCGATGCATTATCGATTTTTGATAGGGTCGTAAGCTTTTCAGGCAAAAATCTAACAAGAAAAGCGGTTACCGAAAATCTGAATGTTCTTGATTATGATACTTACTTTTCGGCCACGGAGTTAATTCTAAAACATGATATTCCAAGCTTGCTAATCTTGTTCAACAAGACATTGGCTTTAGGATTTGATGGACATCATTTTATAAGCGGCCTTGCCTCCCACTTTAGGGATTTAATGGTATGCAAACATCAAGAAACCATAGCGCTATTAGAAGTTGGGGAATCGGCCAAAAAGAATTATTTGGAGCAGTCGACCCAAACGTCTAAATCATTCTTGTTACAAGCCCTGGATATTGCGAATGAATGTGATTTAAAATACAAAACCAGCAAAAACCAAAGACTACTGGTTGAACTTTCCCTAATGAAATTAGCTTCCATTGATTTTGGGGCTGAAAAAAAAAATCCTGAATTCTTTGCATTAGCGCATAATACGATTGAATTTATCGCACCGGCGGCTTTTTACAAAAAAGCAAACCTACCTGCTCCAGTCATTGGTTCAAAAGAGGAACTCGTACATACTGACACTATTTCCATTGAAGTGAATTCACTTTCTGAACACAAAGAATTGGCTTCAATAAGAGAAGAAAATAACGACCACAACGAGTTAATTACAGAACCTGCAACAGCAGCAAATACAACAATTGCAGTCGAAGAGCCGGTCATTACTAAACCAATTCGTATTAAACCGTCCGTAAAGCGGGTTTCTGGCCTCTCTATTTCGAGTTTAAAAGCGAAGAAGCAACACCAAATAAATAAAATTGAGGTTGTTATAGATGAAAGCAAGTTGCCAAAGGAATCTTTCACTGAGGAAGATATGCAGAAACATTGGGAAGACTACGT
>JABDKZ010000404.1 GCA_013001935.1 Maribacter sp. | reverse complement strand
CAACTATTATTGACGATAAAAAACAAATAGCACTGACTTTTATTACCAAGTTTGGGCAGGAAAGTGCCCCAATTTTAATTCAATTAAACCAAAAATATGATTAAAAAAAATAAAGGGGCTTGGGTCTGGATTCCGGTACTCTATTTTACGCAAGGCCTGCCTTTCGTTATGGTAGTAACCGTTTCTGTAATCATGTATAAAAAATTAGGGATAAGTAATGCCGATATTGGCCTTTATACGAGCTGGTTATATCTGCCATGGGTAATTAAACCCCTCTGGAGCCCTTATATTGATATGTTCAGTACAAAAAGAAATTGGTTGCTTGCCATGCAACTTCTGGCTTCGATTGCACTATTAGGCATTGGATTGACCCTGCCAACGAACATATTCTTCGTGACTACCCTCGCATGTTTTTGGATGGTGGCTTTTGCTTCGGCGACCAATGATGTTGCCTCGGATGGCTATTATATGATCGGATTGACCCAAGACAGACAAGCATTTTTTGTTGGAATAAGAAGTGTCTTCTACAAATTGGCCAATGTTACCGGACAAGGATTACTCGTTATCCTCGCAGGGTTTCTAGAAAACTATTATGGTGATAATACCAAGGCCTGGTCAATAACCATGATTATTGCGGCTTTGTTAATGTTAAGTTTAACCATCACAAATTTCTTTGTAACTCCTAAATATGAGTCCTCTGACGCAATTGTAAAGGAAAAGCCCTTAGGTTTTCTTGAGGTCTTCTCATCTTTCTTCAAAAAGAAGGGTATGGGAATTGCCTTGGCCTTTGTACTTTTCTTTCGCTTGGGTGAATCCCAATTGGTTAAAATGGCCTCTCCCTTTTTCCTTGACTCTGTTGAGAAAGGCGGACTAGGGTATTCTACAGCCGAGGTCGGAACCATTTACGGCACCATAGGGGTTCTTATGCTTACTGTTGGTGGAATTCTTGGTGGAATCCTTATTTCCAAGGATGGACTTAAAAAATGGATGTTACCCATGGTACTGGCAATAAACGTACCCAATGCATTTTATGCTTTTTTAGCCATAACGGGTACTACAAATATTGTCGCTGTTGTTACCACCGTTGTTTTGGAACAATTTGGATACGGATTTGGTATAGCAGGCTTTATGGTATATCTCATTTATATAGCCGAGGGCGTTTCCAAAACATCGCATTATGCACTTGCCACTGGATTTATGGCCCTAGGAATGATGTTGCCCGGTCTTATTAGTGGGTTCGTTCAAGAATGGTTAGGTTATGACGGATTCTTTATTTGGGTTGTAATTGCTGCCCTTCCTGCATTGTTCATTTTAAAATACTTAAAATATCCTCCCGATTACGGTAAAAAAGGTGCAAATGCCAATGAATAGATTATTAGAATACAGGGAAGCCAATACTGGCCTTTCAAAAAGGGAAAAAATTGGTCAGTTATTCATGCCGGCGGCATTTATCAATGATTCTGAGGAAGAAATTCAGGCTTTAGAGCGGCTGATCTCAGAGCAGTGCGTAGGTGGTCTCTGTTTTTTTCACAGTAGGGTAAGCGCCGCGACCAATTACGAAGGCAAAAAAGAAATTACTTATAACGAACAAAGTTTCAAGACACTACAAAACCTGGTAGGGCGATACCAGCAAAAAACCAAACATAGGCTACTCATCGCCATAGATGCTGAATGGGGTCTTGCCATGCGTATCGAAAATACACCTCAATATCCATATGCTATTACCTTAGGGGCATTGAGAGATGGTACGGACTTAATATTCCAAGTAGGAAAGAACATAGCGCATGATTGCAAACAAGCAGGTGTTCATTACAATTTAGCTCCTGTTTCGGATATCAATAACAATCCAAACAATCCTGTAATTGGCTATCGTTCATTTGGTGGGGATAAAATCAACGTTTACGAAAAATCCTTGGCCTATGTAAAAGGCATGCAAAGCGAAGGGGTTATTTGCAGCATAAAACACTTTCCGGGTCATGGCGATACCGCTGTTGATTCACACTTGGGACTGCCAATTATCGAAAAATCAAAAAAGGAAATGTTGAGCAATGAGCTTTTCCCGTTTAAGGAATTAATAAAAGAAAACGTTGCCTCCATTATGGTAGGACACTTATCGGTACCTGCACTCACTAAGGATCAGCAAATTTCTTCAAGCATTTCCAAAGATATAATCAATGGTTTATTGCGGAACGAGCTTGGTTTTAATGGAGTGGTCATATCCGATGCTTTGAACATGCACGCTGTATCAAAAAACTATAAAGTAAAAGGGGAGTTGGAATGGTTGGCCTTTGATGCTGGAAATGATATTCTTTGTTTTGCCGAACACATATCTGAAGGTATCGAAACCATACTCAGTAATGCGGACGACACTCAAATAGAAGAAGCATTTGAACGTGTTTGGAAACTCAAGGAAAAAGCTTTTAAGGCTGAAGTTGAGTACCCAAAAGAACTCAGCAAGCCCCATTTTTTAAATGAAAAAATTGCAAAAAACTGCATCACACTTTGTATTGGAAACCAAAATAATATCGAAGCATTGCGTGATGAGGGTTTTTTAAGCATGTCTAACAGACCAAACACTGATAACCTATTTGTTACATCCCTCAATCAGCATTGCAATTTTGAAAGCATAACCCTTGCTGACAAATCACATAAAACGACAAACGGTAGTATTGCGGGTGAAGAAAACATCCTCATTTCGTTATTCCCTCCACACGTGAAACCGACAGATAATTTTGGCTTTACGCCTACCGAAATAAAACTGATCAACGAACTTATCCGTTCTAAGAATGTGGTATTATATCTTTTTGGAAATCCGTATGCCATTCGGCTTTTTGAATACCAAAATGCCAAAGCCGTTGTTTTGGCATACCAAGATTTTAAAGCATTCCAAGAAGTAGCAGCAGAGCATTTTCTTGGTAATCTCGTTGCCAAAGGCAAATTACCCGTTGTATTATAAAGCTAGAAAATACCTACCCTGAGGGAATGCTATAAAACAGAGCCGACTGCTAATAAAAAAGCCCCATATTTGACTATATATGGGGCTTCATTTTTTAGGACCTTGATTTCCTTATAGCTCTTTTATCTTAATATTTCTGAACCATACATCATCGCCATGGTCTTGAAGTCCTATGTATCCTTTTGAAGGTACATCGGCCCATTCTTCATTTAATGCAGGGAATTTACTGCCAGCTACCATTTCATTCCATTCGGGTGTCCAGAGATGGTATTCGACAACATTCTCACCGTTTTGATTATGAACTACGGTTCCTTTGTATACAGTTAGCTCAACTTTATTCCATTCTCCCGCAGGTTTGGCATTTTGAGGCTTGGCCGGAATTAAATCATACAAAGACCCAGCCTGACGATTATTATCCTTACCTAATTTGGCATCCGGATGCCGTTCATTATCCAATATTTGCATTTCAGGAGCTGTTTTCCAAATATAATCCTCCTGTTCTTCCCCTAAATAGAATATACCGGAATTTCCTCCCTCAGAGATTTTCCATTCCAAACTAAGCGTGAAATTCTGAAATTGCTTATCGAAAATAATATCACCTCCATCTTTTGCCCCTGCTTCACCCCTACCAGAGCCCAACATGTGCATAGTGCCGTCAACAATCTCCCAAGCAGCAGGAAAATGTTCTTTTTTGTAACCTCTCCATCCTTCTGATGTTTTTCCATCGAAAAGCATTACCCATCCGTCTGCTTTCTCGGCTTCGGTAAGTGCATTCATAGGAGCTTCCTCTTCTACTTCTACCATTACTTCGGTTTCTGTGGCCGCTTCTTCTTTTTGATCGGCTTTTTTCTCCTTACAACTATTTAGTACTGGCAACATTAACAGACTAAATATAAAAACTAAACTTATTTTTCTCATACCTAACTATTTATTGATTATTTGTACAGAACCTATCATTTAAATAGGTCCTGTACATTTGATTATTATTATAATTTTAAATTCAGTTAAAAAATCTATGCGGGCATATCAGGTAATGACCAACCGTCTCTATACGTATGCTTGATCAACTCCTGAGAGTATGCAACCGCATTCATTGGATCTGTCCATTCCTTATTGAAAGTTGGGTGACCATCGTGAATCTCAAAGCCATCTTTAATAACAGTTCTAATTTCCTCATTAGCACCGATATTTGTGAATTCCATTTTCTCTCCATCCCATTCCAATATTTTGTTCAAGGCCTGTAAGCGAACAGCAAGTACGCCCATAACCACCATTTCATTAAATGGCCCGGCTTCAGCAAAGTCTGAAGTACATGGTTTTCTATTTTCAGGACTTTCCTTAGAGGCCCGTACCCAATCCATTTCATGGGCTCCCTTATTCCATGCCAGTCCTAATTCATCCTCAACTCTTCGTTCTGTTTTAGCAGCGGATATTTTTTTGCCAGACATCAATTCTGGTTCAACACCATAACAACCTACATGAAGAATATCTTTTGTTCCGTAGAAGAAGGTTCCTCCACCGGCTTTATTTGGATCCTTACCAGCTGGCCAATTGGTAGGTAATTCAGGCTTAACACCGCCATCATACCAATGAACATCGACTTCTGGCAACTTTATCTTCCCTTTTCTTCCTCTTGCAGGAAACGTAAGTTTAGCAGCCTGTGAAACCGGAGCACAATCATTCAGCAATAAAGACGAGCTTGCTTGTGCCTTTGTAGGATAGCCTAGCTTTAATCCTTCAAAAACAGGATGTAAAATATGGCAGGCCATATCACCTAGAGCACCTGTACCATAGTCCCACCATCCTCTCCAGTTCCATGGATGGTATACCTCATTGAAAGGTTTCATTTTTGCCGGTCCTGTAAACAGGTCCCAATCTAACGTATCGGGTACCCAATCCCCTCTTTCAGGGCTATTCAAGCCTTGTGGCCAAATTGGTCGATCGGTAAAGGATTCTACTTTTTTTACATCCCCTATTGCACCACTCCAAAGAATTTCACATGTTTTAGCGACACCTTCACCTGAAGCGCCCTGGTTACCCATCTGTGTAGCCACCTTATACTCCTTGGCCAGTTTTGTCATCAATCTTGATTCGTAAACCGAGTGAGTCAAAGGCTTCTGAAGATATACATGCTTGCCCATAGTCATGGCATGTGCAGAAATAATGGCATGTGTATGATCAGCGGTAGCAACAACAATTCCATCTATTTCACTTCCCATCTCATCGAACATCTTACGCCAATCCCAATATTTTTTGGCATTTGGATATCTATCAAAAGCACCTTTGGCATACTTCCAATCCACATCACAAAGACCTACAATATTTTGTGATTCCAAATTCTTTAAATTGGCAAGTCCCATGCCACCAACACCAATGCCGGCAATATTCATTTTGTCACTCGGCGCCACATGCCCCAGACCACTAACGGCATACGAAGGCACGATAGTAAACGCTGCGGAAGCGGCCAAAGTTCTGCCTACAAAATCCCGGCGGGTTAAAGTGTTCTCTTTTTTTGTCTTACTCATATTGTGTTACTTAATAAACGGTTAATAAAATAGTTTTCAATTTTGTCATGAGTCAAGAACCGTTCATAAGCGCTACACACGTTTCCCAACTATTATTATGATATTTACATGTTAAGATAAGTCGATTTAATGACTTGTAATAATTTTGACTAAAAATACTAATTTTTGATAAAAATTAATAGTATAAATTTGTCAAACCTTAATAAAATAAAACCTTTGGAAATTTTCTCGCAACAGGATGTTTCCAGTGTCAACACCAATTTAAAAAAGTAATAGGTCGTAAGAAAGAATCCCATTTTGATTTTATCAGGCAAAGCGGGAATCTATTTGATTTTTATCATTAATTAATGGCTGAATTACCGCTAACTATTTCTTGGCAATGACCAATTATAATGTATTAGGATTAATGTCAGGTACATCTTTGGATGGACTTGATCTTGCTTTTTGCCAAATTTCCAAAACAAAGGGCCAATGGGCATATCGCCTGGAGCAAACAAAAAGTGTGGCGTATGATGTTTTAATGAAGGAGAAATTGAAAAATTCAATCTTCCTTCCTGCAGATGAGCTATTGATTTTCAATAATTCATATGGCCAATGGCTGGGTGAGCAAGTAAAAATCTTTATTGAGGAAAATGGATTGCAGGTTGATTTTGTTGCCAGCCATGGTCATACGACACATCATCAGCCAGAGCATGGATTAACTTACCAAATAGGTTCTGGTCAGCATTTGGCGAATGCATCTGGAGTTAAGGTCATTTGTGATTTTAGAACCAATGATGTGGCCCTTGGAGGACAAGGTGCTCCATTAGTGCCCATTGGAGATCGTCTTTTTTTTGGCAACTATGACTTTTGCCTTAATCTAGGTGGAATCAGTAATATTTCATTTGAAAAAGATGGCAATAGAATAGCCTATGATATTGGTCTGGCCAATATGATTTTGAATCACATTACGCAAAAAGTAAATATACAATTTGATAAGGGCGGGGAATTGGCGCGTTCAGGCGTTATAAACACTACAATGCTCAAGCGGTTGAATTCGTTGGCGTACTTTGATGTTCCCTATCCGAAATCAACAGGATTTGAATGGTTTACCCAAGAAGTCATGCCCATTGTAGAATCAACTGATGATACTATTGAAAACTTACTAAACACATCGATACATCATTTATGTGAACAAATTGCCATTCAGGTCAGAGCTCATACAAAAGCATTAAAGTCACAGCTATTGGTCACCGGTGGTGGGGCGATGAATGATTTTCTCATAGCAACATTAAAAAAGAAATTAGGATCCAATATTGAGGTTGTGGTGCCAGGGAAAAAATTGATTGAAAATAAGGAGGCTCTTGTTTTTGCATTAATGGGAGTGTTAAGAATGGAAGGTGAAATCAATGTTCTTAGTTCAGTGACGGGAGCCGAACGGGATTCTTCAAGTGGTGTGGTATTCGTTCCTAATTAAGATTTATCAAACACAAAAAAAGCTATAAGAGGCCTCTTCGATCCGAGTTAAAAAAGAGGTCATTCAATTTCATTTTTTTTGAATTATTCAAAAGTGATATGATCTTTAAAAACACCAAAGCAGTAAGATATGAATCTCCTGATGCGGTATGGCGGTCATGCTTTTTCAACTTAAATTGATCACAGATATAATCCAGGCTATAAAGATTTTCCTTGTTCTTACAGAACCCGGTTTTTTTATAGAGTACTCCTGTATCAAGTACTTTGTTCCTTAATTTAGTCAAACCCATTCTTGTTAAACCTGCATTTACCATACCCACGTCAAAACCTACATGGTGTGCCACCAAAATAGAATCCTTTATAAAATCCAAAAATGACACAATTGCCTCTTCTTCAGGTATTTTGACATCATTTCCTCCTTTCAATAAGCCATGGATTTCAACGGTCCCTGCTTTGAAAAGTTCTTGCTTCAAGTACAGTTCAAGACTATCACCAACATCAATTTTATCATTCATGACAGCAATAGCGCCTATTGATAGTATTCTGTCCTTAGAAACATCGAGTCCTGTGGTCTCCGTATCAAAAACGACAAACCTTCTTCCTGCTATTTCATTTTTATGCTTTGTTTTGAAATGCCCAATATACTTTTGCCAATAATCAGGACGGGGCTTATTGAAAATCCTAGCGAACATATTACATCATTTGGGAAAGGTTAAAACGAACTTTAATAAGTTCCTGAATGTCGCGAATTGGTCCAAAACATCCTTTGAGTTTCAATCGATCAGATTTGTTCAACGATTTAAGATCAATGAACCGACCTGAATCATTATGTTTTATTCCTTGTAGCGTTCTAAATCGTAATAAAATTTTGAAGGCATCAATACATGCCGCATACAAATCCCTGTTTTGGGGCTCTTCCTCAATCAATTTCTCAAATCTAAGAATGGTATTATTATGACCTTTGATATTATATGAAATTACCAATAAACGTGCTGCATCCACCAAAGGCATCATCGCCCGGGCCTTAATATCGAATCTATCTTTATGTTCACCATCATCCTCAACCAAGAACTGTCTGAAAAAACTCAATGGTGGAGGGTTTTTAATGGCATTCAATGCTAAAAAATTCAAGAATATGCCATAACTATCAATCGATTTAAAAATACTGTCAGACATATCATCAACCAGGTGCCTATTTCCATAACTCCTTTCATAATCGAAAAAAATAGTTGATAGCATGATTTTATCCTCATCGGGATGGGTAATCCAATTATTGAACTGCTGTTTCCATTCACTTAAAGACAAACACCATTTGGGGTTGCTCGCCATCATTTCTGCCGGACAATATTCAAAACCAACTGTATTGAGCTTTTTAGTTATCAATGAAGCCAATTTCAAAAAATAAGCTTTGGTCTTTTTATATTGAGCACTGGGAACATCTTCAAAAACCAATGCGTTATCTTGATCGGTAAGTAACATTTGCTCCCTTCTACCCTGGCTTCCCAAGGCCAACCATGCAAAAGAAGTTGGCAAAGGATTCTTCATTTCTTCCAAGGAAATAGCAATGGCCCTTTGACAAATCGCCTCATTAATGGCAGCTACAATCTTAGAAACAAAGAATATCGGAATATGCTGTTTTAAATAACGCTCCATAAGCCCCTGTACCTGTATCCTAATACCTAATAATTTTTCTGCAGATTGGGCCCTTTTTACCTCTTTTATTAAAAATGAGGGATTATTGGTGCTTGAAACCACAATATCATGCTCGGACAATACCCCGACAAGTTCAGTATGCGATGTCCCATCTTTTGTAATACATAAATGTGTAATTCTATCCCGCAGCATTACAATTTGGGCTTCCGCGACCGATGTATTTTCAGGAATACATATGACAGGGGAACTCATTATTTGTTTGACTTTGGCATCTATGGGGAAAATGCCTGTGGCTATTTTGGTGCGTAAATCCTTATCTGTAATAATGCCGATGGGCTTTTTATTGTCAGCTATGATTATTGACCCTACCCTATTGTCAGTCATAATCTTTGCAGCGGAATCAACCGGAGTGTCTTCTCTGCATATTACAGGTGGTTTTAGTTTCTTGACGGATTGCAAGTGAATAAAATCCCCATTGTTGTCCTGAAATTCACCTTCTTGGGAATACAATCGTCCATTACTTGTGTTGGAATAAGGCCTAAGCGTATTCGTCGCAAAACTTGCCAATAAGAATTTATTTGCATTCGTATTTGAGGTAATCAAATCCTCTAAAAGATTGGAGGATATTGCATAGGTTATACTCTCCTCAATTGCCCTGGCACTTAACTGATAGTTACTTTTTCTTATTAAGGCCCTGAGCCCAAAGATGTCCCCTTCATCGCATTTATCAACCAAAATAGCATCTCGGAAAATACCGATTGCGCCATCTTTCACCACATAAAACGAATTATGTAGTTCTTCATTGGTTTTAAAAATATAGCTGCCTTTTTCATAATATCCTACTTTGACCTGTTCACATAGGGTCATTAAGTGATTCCGTTCAAGTGAGTTAAATGGAGGGAAATCTTTTAGGAAATCATAAATACGTTCCGCAATGGTATTCTTCATACTATAAAAATAAATATTGTAAGTACTTTAAAGACTGAATACTCTTATTTTATTGATAATTAAATTGCCCTAAAGGAAGATTGTGTTCAAAAAACAACTTTCAATACCAATAATACACATAATCTCTAATCATATTTGTAAACAATTGGCATTTAATTGCTAAATTAATATATTTATGCTAATTTAATATACATGAAAATTAAATCCTGTCCTAATTGTGGCTCCGAGCATTATATAAAAAGTTGTATTGTTGATAAAAGACAACGCTATAAATGTAAGGATTGCAACTATTTTTTCTCTGTCAACAAGATTGGAAAGATGATTGATAGTTATTATGTAAATAAAGCCTTACAGCTATATT
>JABDKZ010000389.1 GCA_013001935.1 Maribacter sp. | reverse complement strand
GGAAAGTAATTGCCGGCCTTCCCATTGGCCCTTGTTCAAATACAAATAGCCGAATTTAGCCATATCCCTAGCGGTCAAATACAAACCAAAACTAGCACACTCAATGCCGTTAGGATCTTTTCGCCAGCTTTGTTCCAAGGGTAACATATATTCTTCCCAGCGGTCATAGATAATGGGAGGGTCCAAAACTTCAAAGGGGATGCCCATGGGGTCAAAAAGTTGCTCTTTAGCCAATTTTCCAGGAGCTTCCCCGGTTTTATGATCAACGAGTGCCATTAAAAAATGGGAATTGCCTGAGCTGTAGTAAAATTGCTCCCCAGGCGCTCGTACCTGACCCCGGGCAAGTGCAGCAGCCACCCAATCATCGGAAAATATCCATTGCACCCATAAAGGTCCCTCTTCGTTCCAGGACAAACCGGTGGTCATGGTCAATACGTGCTGCAAGCTAATGGCATTGAATTCAGGATATGCAGGCATCAATTCGGCCATCAACTGGTCACTAGAGCCAATGATATTACGATCCATAAGAATACCCACCAAGGCCGATGAAAAACTTTTGGTAACCGACCATAAGTTGGTACTTGCATCCACAGCCCCATCCCCGTAATAATTTTCGTATACGATATAGCCATCCTTTACCACCAGTAAGGCCCTTGCCAGGGGATCGTTCTTGGCGAATTGATTGGCCTTTTCCATTTTAATCGGATCAATAGCATAGTCTTCCAAGGTGGCCGTTTGCCAACCGTCAGTAGGCCAATAGGCCCTATCTTGGGCAGGCCAATCATATCCATCGGCCGGCACTATGACAATCGTCTCCTCTTTATTGCAGGAAAAGGAAAACAAGAACATACTTAAAACAAGAAGAAAACCGAAAAACATTTTGGGCTTGGCATACATAACAGAAGTTTTACCAGTGATTATTGATAACAATATCAACCCCTGAAAATAAATGCAATGAAACGAATGTACAATGATTTTGATCACCCTAGAAATTCCTAAAAAGTGGATTATTTGCTTAGGCCAGAATACTTTCATGACCAGAATCCTTAACAAAGAGACAGGAACTTTCGGTTTTCATCGTCATGGTCTTGACGAACTCGAATTTTAGGTTTTCGTCCATACCAAAAATATTCAAGTCGGCCGCTGGCGCATGACCAACGATGTCCATAAAATTGCCAACGTGTACTTCAGTAAGCGTCTGTGGCAGTCGGGCAAGATTGATCAGTGATTTGAGAAACTTATCGGCATTTTCTTTTTCCTTTTCATCGCGGATTACAATAATCAATCTGATCGAGGCCTCCCAGTTCTTTTTGAGTTTATAGGCTATCAGGGTCGACAGATCCAAATTACCAATATCCCAGCCCAAATTCCAATTATCGGTACGGTCGCTCACCCAAACATTGATCATGTTTCTTTTGCCCAATAAGGCTGTAGGGTGCGAGGAATAGAGCAAAACCCCGATTTCCAAGCGGATACTTTCCTTGATGACAGGCCGTATTTCGGATTCGTAATCATCGTGCTGTTGTAAATTCAGGAATACGATATTGGGCCTAAAGAAAGCCCCGCGTAAGGCCTGGTTCCCATAGTTGACCCCTCGGGCAAAATCCGTGCTATTGATGACCGTCCAGGAGGAGAAAACCCCTTTGTTCCGAAATGATTCTGATAGTACTGCGAGCTCATTCACGAGTATGCCATCCTCAGAATTGGCTTCAATGCCCAATAGTTTAATAGAACCCTTGGGCCTGGCAATATTACGCAGAAACTGGAAATTGCCCTTGGCACCGGTAACATCCCGGATAGGTACCATTAAATTAGGTTTCCAGGCCCTTTGCTGCATGCTTTTCATGCCCCAGGTATGTTTGGCGGCCCATTCAGCAAAAGAAACGAAAAGGCCTGAGCGCATATCCTCAAAAGGCGTATCAATATTCTGCCTAGACAGAAACCAATACACCACAAATACAATACTTATGGAAATAAGACTAATGGTAGGGTTTATGATAAACATGGCCAAGACCGAGGAAGCCAATCCAACCCAGGGAATCCACTTGTTCACTTTAAAAATGGGGCGATAACTGATCAAACCCAGTTTTTGTTCAATGATGACCACGATATTGATCATGGCATAGGTAATCAGGAAAAATAGGGTTACCAAAGGGGCTACGGCATTAAGGTCACGCAACAACATGGTAACAAAAATCATGATACCCGTGACGATCATCGCATTCCGCGGTTGCCCATTGGCACTTTGCCCTGCCAGGAATTTTGAATAGGGCAACACATTATGCTCCCCCATGGCAAATAATATTCGGGAAGAGCCCACCATGGATGCCAAGGCCGAGGAGAATGTTGCCCCAAGGATCCCTGCAATGACCAACGGACCAAAAAATGCCTTTTCGATGATGATATTATAGTTGTTGATCAATTCATTTTCGGTAGCGGAACGTGCCAACCAAAATGCCAAGGCCATATAGATGACAAAACTTACCCCAATGGCCCAAAGGGTGCCCGTAGGTATACTTTTTCGTGGATCCTTAAGTTCCCCAGACATATTGGCACCAGCCATGATACCTGTTGATGCCGGAAAGAACACGGCAAAGACAATCCAAAATCCAATGCCACCGGAAGAACCATTGGTAGCCCCTTTGAAGGTACCCCAACGCACGGCATCCTCGGTCAGAATGGCCATGGAGCCATAATAAGCCGCCATTACAATCGATACCAGCGAAAGGATGATGACCAACATGATGAAAAACTGCGTTTTGATCGCCAGATCGGCACTGATATAAGCGATGGTAATCAAAACTCCAAAGACAATGATATCGACCAAAAAGGCATTATGCCCCGGAAAAATTTCTAACCAACCTTCCCTAAAACCAAAAATATACATGGTAACTGCCAACCCTTGGGAAACATATCTTGGTATGCCCAAACTACCCCCGACTTCCAGGCCTAAGGCCTGTGAGATAATGGCATAGGCACCACCGGCGCCAATACGTATGTTGGTAGTAATGGCAGACATGGATAAGGCCGTGGTCAAGGTTATTAAAAATGAAATGATGATGATCAACCAAGCGCCCAATAGTCCGGCATTACCAACTACCCATCCCATTCTTAAGTACATGATGACACCCAGAATAGTCAGTAAAGTAGGGGTGAAGACCCCTGCAAAAGTTCCAAATTTTTTAATGCTGTTCTTTTGCTTATCCATGATATGCTAAAACTAACTTATATTTTGTTGAATCCCATAACTTTCAATTATACTTTTTTGAATTTTGAACGGGAAGGGTAAAATAGTTCACTAAAATAGATAACGATAAAAAGGCAAGGGAATTTTATAGTGTCAAATCTCTGATCTGAATCACTTCGCCTGGCATCATGTTCTCTAGATATATTGACCCAATGCGCACGCGAACCAAGCGTAAGGTTAGGAACCCCACAGCTGCGGTCATTTTTCGTACTTGTCTAAACTTTCCTTCTGTAAGGATGATATTTATCCATGAATTGGGTCTATGTCTGGCCAATCTAATTTTACTATGGGCAACGGGCAGGATAGGTGGCTTCACCAACATTTTGACGGTACATGGTTTTGTTTGGTAGCGTTGTCCTTCAAATCCGATTTCAACACCCTTTTGCAATGATGCAATAGCCTCCGGGGTAATGGTACCATCTAATTGGGCATAATACGCTTTTTCTATTCCGGAT
>JABDKZ010000386.1 GCA_013001935.1 Maribacter sp. | reverse complement strand
ATAATTGATTCTTTTTCGAATTTCTAACATTTTTTGAATGCATGTAGTCATTATTGGTAATGGCATAAGCGGAATTACCTGTGCCAGGTACATCAGAAAACTAAGCGATCATTCGATAACAGTTATTTCCAGCGAAACGGATCATTTTTTCTCGAGAACAGCCCTGATGTACATCTACATGGGGCATATGCGGTACAAGGACACCAAGCCTTATGAAGATCACTTTTGGGCGAAGAATCGGATAGATCTGTTGAACGACCATGTCAATCAAGTTAACACTTCGTCCAAAACGTTGCAGTTAGCAAGTGGTAAAAACATGCAGTATGATAAATTGGTTTTAGCACTGGGATCAGCGTCCAATAAATTTGGCTGGCCGGGTCAGGATTTGAAAGGTGTAGGTGGATTGTACTCTTTTCAGGATTTAGAACAAATGGAAGCCCATAGTCCTGGATTGAATAGAGCGGTGATCGTTGGAGGTGGTTTGATTGGAATTGAAATGGCAGAGATGTTTCATTCCAGGCATATTCCTGTGACCTTTCTGGTTAGAGAAAAGAGTTATTGGGATATAGTATTACCGGCTGAAGAATCGCAAATGATCAATAACACCATACGGAAAAGTGGTATTGATCTCAAGCTAGAGACCGAGCTCAAAGAAATTGTAGATGATGGTAATGGAACGGCTTGTGCTGTGATTACGAATACTGATGAAAAAATTGAATGTGGATATGTTGGTCTGACTGCTGGGGTTCACCCTAATATTGGTTTTATCAAAGACAATGATTCGATAGAAACACAAAAAGGAATTCTCGTTGATGAATTCCTTGAAACAAGTGCAAAGGATGTCTTTGCCATTGGGGATTGCGCCCAGATGCGCAGTCCAAAAGATGGTCGACGTCCGGTAGAGGCTGTTTGGTATACTGGGAGAATGACTGGTGAAACTGCCGCATATAATATATGTGGTAAACCAACACAGTACGATCCGGGAATTTGGTTTAATAGCGCCAAATTTTTAGATATCGAATATCAAACCTACGGTAATGTACTTGCCCATCCACCTGAAAATCATAAATCTCTGGTATGGCAACATGATCAAGAAGACAAATTGGTTCGCATTGTTTATGATGCAAAAGACCGCACTATCATTGGTTTTAATTTATTTGGGATTCGTTTCAGACACGAGGTTTGCGAGAAATGGTTGGCAGAGAAGGCAAATGTTGAAACAGTGCTTCAAAATTTATCTCTAGCCAATTTTGATCCGGAATTTTATAAAGAATATGAAAGCGAAATAATTAATCAATACAATAATTCCGAGGGAAGAAATTTAAGTAATAAGTCGAGTAGAAGTTTTGACAAGGTACTTACGTTTTTAAGAGGTTGAGGTAAAGGTCAAGCAAGAGCTAAACTCTTGATTTCAGGTTCAGGATTTCAAAATATATTTAACTGTCTAAAACATACCTGTACCTGAGCATTGAGCTCGCGAAATGTGACCTGAGTTTTGACTTGATGTCAAAACGACCTTTACCTAAAAAAATAATTTTATAAATATGAATAGCAATACTAATCCATCGATGTCAATTTCCACACCTCATCCACCATTTACAGATGCCTTACAAAAAGTATTTGCGGCTATTGGAAGTATTGGTTTGTTACTATTAATTCTAGCAATATTAAATACCCCAGTGGTAAGTGGTGGGATGATGCTTACGATGACAATTGGGTTAATTGTGGTTGGCGTAATAGGTTATTCCTGGCGTGCTTATTTAACTAAAGATCCAGGAATAAAAAACGATGGTGTTTGGTTTAGCAGTATTGCCTCTCGTGGTGTATTAGGATGGATTGCTGGAATTATGTTGACTGGATTTTATGTTGTCCTTTATTGGTATGAAGGCCTATTAGGTCTTGGTGGTGCTGCAGATGGATCAAATACTGGTTTGGTAGCATTATTTGATCCATTATCTCAATTCATTAAAGGGCAACCTGCCAGTCAGTGGTTTGTCTACGGCACCTTATACACGGTTGCTATATTAATATTCGGAATAAAGTTTATTTGGAAATACAGACACAATACCTATCAAAAAATTCGGACGATTTCAGTAATGGTATTTCAGGCAGGATTCGCCTTTGCTATTCCGGAAATCATGGAAGGATTGAATAGTGAGCTAGCGA
Organism: Maribacter sp.; assembly: GCA_013001935.1. Classification (GTDB taxonomy): domain Bacteria; phylum Bacteroidota; class Bacteroidia; order Flavobacteriales; family Flavobacteriaceae; genus Maribacter_A. The sequence continues at coordinate 588 of JABDKZ010000386.1, read as the reverse complement.
CAAAGTGGTTTGACAAGGACGCCAAAAATATGTGGCCATTGGACTATGACTTTTTTGACAAATGGCATATTGAAAACATGTCCACCACTGGAACAGTAGGTTGGGGTTTCTTAATATTTAGTTTGCTCATGATATTTGTGGTCTCCCCCTTTCTGACTTACAAATATGGCAAGCGATGGTATTGTTCCTGGGTATGTGGTTGTGGTGGATTGGCGGAAACTGCGGGCGATCCTTTTCGGCATCTATCGGACAAGTCTTTGAAAGCCTGGCAAATTGAAAGATGGTTAATTCACAGTGTGCTAATCTTTTCTATTGTGATGACTATAGCAGTAGTTTACGGATATCTTGGTGACGGGGGTCAGTATTATATCACCAGAACGATGTTTACTGTAATTATTGTTGCCCTTTTGGCTGTTGGTGGATTAATCACCGTTCGACTTTTGCAAAGAAATGGCCAGGCTGTAGCGGATATCAAGAAAATAGTAATTGGAATAGCTGCCGTTATCGGAGTGGTCCTTCTAATCAACTTTGTATCCGGTTCTAGTAACGCCTTCTTTATAGACAACTACTCGTTTAAAAAATGGTATG
>JABDKZ010000112.1 GCA_013001935.1 Maribacter sp. | reverse complement strand
ACCATAAACAGACAGATCAAGGCCGCAAAAACAAATAGGTAAAGGAAAATTCTATTTTTCATGAAATTATAGATTATATGTTTATTTGAAGATTATCAAAGGCCAAATGTACATTTTGTGGTAGCTCTTTCTCTACTTCGCGATGAAATCCTAAAAGGTGACTAATGTGTGTTAGATAGGCTTTTTCGGGTTTTACTTTCCCTATGAAGTCAAGGGCCTCTTCCAAATTAAAATGCGAATGGTGCGCTTCCTTTCTTAATGCATTGATTACTAATACTTTAGTTCCCTTAATTTTATCTATTTCTTTATCTTCTACAGACTTGACATCAGTCAAATAAGTAAAGTCTTGAATCCGAAATCCAAAGACCTGTAGCCTATTGTGATAGGCATTTATAGGAACTGCCAATAGGCCTCCGATCTCAAAAGGGGAATTATTCACAATTTGATTTACTTCAACAGCTGGCGCCCCGGGATAACGGTCATCATCTGCGAAAATATAATCAAAGCGAACTTTCAAGGATTCCAAAACCCTTTCATGGGCGTAAATCGGGATGTCGCCTTGGCGGAAAAAGTAGGGCCGAATATCATCGATTCCAGCCGTATGATCAGCATGTTCATGGGTAAAGAGTATGCCGTCTAATTTAGTTACTTTATGGGTAAGCATTTGTTGCCTAAAATCAGGCCCACAATCAATGACATAATTATGGCCATTCCAGGATAAAAGTACAGCCACACGTAGTCTTTTGTCTTTTGGGTCGTTACTAAGGCAAACAGGGTGAGTACTGCCAATAACGGGGATTCCCTGCGATGTTCCTGTCCCTAAAAATGTAATTTTCAACCCTTCAACTATTTATTTCAAATTTATAACTAATTTATTTAATAGATTACCCAATCTTATTAACTTTGTTTACACTAAAACCATTATATGTCTTCAGTTCGTAAGAGGGACACAGCATTTGAAAACATTCCTTCGATTAAGGCTAAAACCTTAAGAATAAACTTGAATCCCGACATTTACGGAACCTTTGCAGAAATTGGTGCAGGGCAGGAAACCGCTAGACATTTTTTTAGGGCCGGTGGGGCCTCAGGTACAATTGCAAAAGCTATGAGTGCCTACGACAAGGAATTTAGTGATGCCATATATGGTATTGAAGGTGACGGTAGATATGTTTCACAACCAAGGCTCAAAACCATGCTATCCCATGAAATGCGCCTTATGGAAGAGCGCATCACAAGAGACAAGCATCCTGATCGACTTTTCTTTTCTTATGCAAATACTGTTGCTACCATAGATTTTTCAAAAAGGTATAAAGGGCATGGTTGGATCGGCATTCGGTTTCAGCTTGAACCTGATCAAAAAGAATTTGACGAAATCATTTTACACATTCGGTTTAAGCAAAATGAAGCTAGGTTGCAGCAGGAAACTTTAGGTATTATAGGGGTTAACCTTATTTATGGTGCTTTTTACAAGTACCATAAACCCAGAAAGTTAATCAAATACCTTTATGATCATATTGACAGGGATACTGTTGAAGTAGACATGGTTAACTTTTCAGGGCCTAATTTCAAAAGTGTTGACAATAGGCTGATAAGTTTGCAATTGATACGTAATGGCATGACCGATGCGGTTATGTTCGGGGCAGATGGTAACAACCTATTACCGGCATCCTTGCTTTATAAAAAGAATATTCTAGCTCTTAGGGGTAGTTTTAGGCCTGTTACCAAGGTAAATATGGATATGCTTGAGAAGTCATATGACATCTTTATCCGTGACCAGGCCGTTGACGAGGACAGGACCATCGTTATTTTTGAAATTACACTCTCTAACCTCAAGGCCTCTGGTGAAATCGATGAACGAGATTTTATGGATAGGGCAGAGTTGCTGTGCTCATTAGGGCATACGGTTATGATCTCGAACTTCCAAGAATATTATAAGCTCGTTGAATACTTTAACAACTATACCAAAGCAAAAATAGGTCTTACCATGGGTGTAAACAACTTGGTAGATATTTTTGACGAGAAATACTATCGCCATTTAAGTGGAGGAATTCTGGAAGCATTTGGTAAATTGTTCTTTAAGGAACTGCAGGTTTATCTATATCCGATGAAAAATACGGAGACAAATCAAATCATGACAAGTAACAATGTCAAAGTGCATCCTAGGATGAAAGAACTCTATAAGTTCTTTAAATACAATGGTAAGGTAATGGACATTATTGATTATGATCCTGAGATTATGCATATTTTTTCCAGGGATGTATTCAAGAAATTAGTGAATCATGAAAAGGGATGGGAAGATGCACTACCTGAGGGTATTGCAGATATCATTAAAGAAAAAAACCTATTTATTCCAAATGTTGAAAAACCGAGCGAGGAGAAGGTATAAGCCCTTAAAATTTAATAAACGTCCTGAAAAATTACCATCAGGACGTTTTTTTATACTATAAAATTGCTATTAATCGATTAATTGGGCTGCGTGATCCTTGGTCTTCACCTTATCTATAACCTTCACCACAATACCGTCTTCATTTATAACAAAGGTTTTTCTATGGATTCCATCATACTCACGACCCATGAACTTTTTAGGGCCCCATACACCAAAGG
>JABDKZ010000320.1 GCA_013001935.1 Maribacter sp. | reverse complement strand
ACCACAAACCGATGCTCTAACCAGCTGAGCTACAACCACCATTTGTAAGCGGGGCCAAAGTTAATTTTTTTTCTCTGATCTTGCCAACTAAAACATAGTATATTTTTTAAAAGAATTGCCGATTGTTCCTTTTATGAAAGTCTATCCCAGCAAGTTCAGAAAGCCCAAGACTGCTAAATTATCGATGAAATACACATTTTAACAGACAAAACACACAATATTTGGGTTTTCACAACAATTATTATTTATACGAATAGTTGGGATTTATTTTTATTCCCTAAACACCATCAGTGATTTCAATTTAATAGTATTGAAACTGAAGAATAACTTAAATCTCAAGTCCAAATTGAATAGGTACGCTTTACTTATCGTTATATTATTCTTTGGTTACGGCCAAGTACATGCCCAATTAACCAAAAGGGACAGTTTAGAGCAACGTATTGAAAATTACCGCGCAAAACATAATTTTAATCCCAAGGACAGCCTATATATAGATTTACTTAATAATCTCGCTTCTGAAATGCGTTATTATAAGTCAGATAGTCTTCTTATGCTTTCCCAAGAAGCTCTAAAATTTAGTAAAGACGCTAGTCATGAATATGGACAATGCAAATCTTTGGTAGGTATTGGTGACTTTTACACAGATAAAGGAGATTTTGACCAGGCAATTTCATACTACCAAAAAGCATTAATTAAGGCCAAGCAATTAGATGATAAAAACCTAATTATCAATGTTCAGAATGATATCGCTGGTGCTTATGATTTTCAAGGGGATTATGCAGAGGCGCTGAGCAGATATTTGGAGTGTATTGAGATAGCCTCAGTTATTGGGAACGACCTTATGCTGTCTATCCTCAATGAAAATATTGCCAACTTATATGCAACCCAAAAAAATTATAAGCAAGCAATTTATTTTTATAAAATCGTCAAAAGAATCAATGATAAAATCGGAAATGAAATTTATTCAGCAGAAACAATGAGCAATATTGCTTCGATTTATGCAGATATGGGTGAATTAGAATACGCGATGTTCAATGTAAATAGTAGCATTACGATTTTTGAAAAACACAAAATAATGGATTGGCTTGCCTATGCCTATGAGGTAAAAGGTAAAACTTATTTGAAGGAGGGGGATAACAAATGGGCATTATTCTTTTACAAGCAAAGTGAAATGATCCATGAAAACCTAGAAGACGACAGGGGCGAAACACAGCTATTTAATGGTATATCCGAAGCCTATCTGAATCAAAATAAAGATAGCTTGTCCGAACTATATGCTATTAAAGGCTATGAGCTTTCTAAAAAAATAAAGTTTCATGAAGAAACTCAAAAAAGCGCCCATACACTTTATAAAATAAACAAGAACAAGAAAGACTTTGAATCGGCCTTGCGCTACCATGAAATATCCCGAACCTTGCACGATACCATATCAACCAACAAAAACAGAAAGAGTATAACGATGTTGGTGACGAAATTGGATTATGAAAAGCAAAAGGAAAGCTTGATGGAAGAGAATACGAAAGCGCTTGCAAGCCAAAAAAGATATATATATGCAGCACTTTTCATTTTAGTTATATTCTTGATTGTTACACTAATTGTTAGAAGAAATGAAAAAGTTCAAAAAAGATTGAATATTGAGCTTTATAATAAAACTACCAAATTGGTTGAAAACGAAAAGGAATTGCGAAACATCAATGAAACCAAGGACAAATTGTTCTCAATAATCGGTCATGATCTAAGAGGACCAATAGCTGCTTTTCAAGGACTTTTAAAATTGTACAAGGATGGTGAAATAAATGGAAAGGAGTTCTTAGGGTTTATACCTAAACTCAGCTCAGATATTGAGCATATATCATTTACCCTGAATAATTTATTATCCTGGGGACGAACGCAAATGAATGGGTCTGTAACCAAGCCAGGTATTGTTTCAATTGAAAATCTGGTCAATGAAAACATCAATTTACTATCTGAATCCGCTGAGGCCAAATCCCTTAGAATCGTTAATAAAATGACCGCAAACATCCTTTCCTGGTCTGATAGTGACCAGATTGACATTGTAGTTCGTAATCTGCTGAGTAATGCCATAAAATTTACCCCAGAAAATGGAATGATTACAATAGATGCCATAGAAAGAAGCAATACATGGGAAATTTCAGTACGTGATACAGGCGTAGGAATTGACAGTGAGACCCAAAAGAAGCTCTTCGATAAAAATTCGAATGTAACTACCTATGGTACAAACGACGAAAAAGGTACCGGATTAGGACTATCTTTATGTAAGGAAATGGTTGAAAAAAACAATGGAAAAATTTGGGTTGAGAGTTTTAAACCTAATGGCACCTGTTTCTATTTTACGCTGCCTAAGGTTCGTGATAAATTCCAAAGAGCCGGTTAAATAAGGTCGTTCAGATTTTTAATTGCAGGAACACGTTCTGCAGTAAAACCTTCCGCGTGGTCTACCCCTATTAATCGTCCTAAATCCCTAGCCCTATAATTAACACTATCCAAAAAGTTCTTGCTACTTATTGGAGTATCGGGTTCATTACTTTTAGGGTCATGAAATTGTGATGTATACGCCAAAATGGCCTCTTCTTTCTTTGCAATAAATCCAGAAACATCAACAACAAAATCGGGTTCAATGTTCTTCCACTGAATATAATGATACACTTGTTTAGGTCTCCAAGGGTTTTGCCAATGGTCATCACCTTCCATTTTTGTATCAATTTTTATCAATCCACTTAAAAAACAGGAATCACTGACCAATTTGCTGCCTTTAGCATGGTCTATATGACGATCTTCAATAGCATTGCA
>JABDKZ010000318.1 GCA_013001935.1 Maribacter sp. | reverse complement strand
AAAAGCGGTCTGTGACAAGGTGTTGGCCATACCATAGGCATTGCCTTTGTATGAGTTGTATTTTTCAATGAAATCATTAACACAGAAGGAGTCATAGAATAGGATATTGTCTTTTACCTTTTGTTTTGTTCTTGTCTCAAACCTATGCATTATAAGATCAAAATACTGTTGTCTGAGTGCTTTGGTATCTTCCAAACCTGGAGCAATGGGAACTAGAAAGAATCCGGTTTCACAATCTTTTGGTGCCATAGAACTATCGGTTATCGAAGGAAAATTAGCATAGAACAAGGGGTCTTCCGGCCACTTGGGCACATCATAAATATCGAATGTATGTTGCTCAAAATCAGTATCAAAAAATAAATTGTGATGTTCAACATTCAATAACTTCTTATCAAAACCTACATAGAACAATAAGGATGAGGGGGCAAAGGTTTTTTGTTTCCAATAGTTTTCGCTGTATTGCCTATGTGCTTTATCAAGTAAGGTTTCGGAGTGGTGGTAATCTGCACCACTAAGTACAATATCGGCATCAATATCTTGATTATCGATACTGATTCCGATTGCCCTGCCATTCGCAACCCGTATTTTATTTACCGCCTTATTCGTCTGGAATTCAACCCCTAACTCTAAAGCCAAAGCGTGCATCGCTTTGATAATCTCATACATACCGCCTTTTGGATGCCAAGTACCCAAACCGAAATCGGCAAAGTTCATAAAACTGTAAAATGAAGGAGTCTTACTAGGTTTTGCCCCAAGAAAAAGTACAGGGAATTCCAATGTGGAAATCAATTTAGGGTTTTTGAACTTCTTTCTGACCTCCCCACTAATCGATTTGAAAAATTGATCAACTTTTGTCACCGTATCCTTGGTTACCAATTCAAAAGGTGATAATCCCGGTTTTAATACCACCTTATTTATAGCAATATCATAGTTTTTTTGCGCCTTGGAAATAAATTTTCTCAAGTATTTTGAACTTCCTGCTTCAATACGTTCAAATTCCATACAAATTTTATCCATAGAATCACCAATAGTAATATTGTCATCAGCGAAGAATATTTTGTAAGCAGGACTCAATTTGTCGAGTTGGTAATAATCAGATGTCTTTTTTCCGAAGTCTGCGAAGAATTTATCGAAGATATCAGGCATCCAATACCAGCTTGGTCCCAGGTCAAAGGTAAAACCGTTTTTTACCAGTTGGTCAGCTCTTCCGCCAATGGTCCCATTTTTTTCAAATACAGAGACCTTGAAACCCGATTTGGCCAAATAACAGGAAGCAGATAATGCAGAAAATCCTGAACCGATAATGACGATACTCTTATTCATTTAAATTTGGGGATTTAAGCTATAGGTTATTTGTTATGTCTTTAATGGATGTGAAAATTTTAATGTACTCTGGTAAGGTTGTTTGATCAACATGCATCGTTTGTTTTCCCATGATCCAGAAATTAGGATTTTTATAATCTTTGATAATTTCACCAAAGTTTTTAATATATTTTCCTACTTTTTCCTGAGTTGGGGCTACTGTTAAGTAAGAAAGAAAACAAATATTATCTGAATATCCTAATAGTTCTGCCAAGTTTTTCTGTGGAATGGATTGTCCCAGATATATAGATTTATAACCTCTTAATAAAATTTCGTAATTAACATATAATAAACCAATGTCATGAATTTCGCCTTCAGGGAGAAAAAGTACGAATGTCTTGTCTTTCGAAGTTGGTTCAATTTGTTGAAGTTTTTCAATATTGATTAATATTTTTTGTTTGATCAACGCGGTAATAAAATGCTCGTGGGCTGGATTAATTGTGTCTGTTTGCCACAATAAACCAATTTCATTTAATAGGGGAATAAAGAAATCATTAAAAATTTCTCGAAACGAATTTTCTGATAATAAACCGTTATACGTATTAGTGAACAAAGTCTGATCAAAATTAATCATCGATAGTTTGAAAGCGTTTAGAATATGGTTTTTCATACTCTTGTTTGACACTATCTCCCTTACTTTAATTGCTATTTCGTCCTCTGGAATTTTTGCTATTTTAGATATTTTATATCCGTTTTTATTTAGCAAGCTTATATTCAATAATTTTTGCAGGCTACTAAGGCTATACGTTCTTATGTTGGTATCTGTTCTTTCAGGTGATAATAAATTGTACCTCTTTTCCCAAATCCGAATGGTATGGGCCTTGATTCCGGATAGATTTTCCAAATCCCGGATGCTGAATATTTTCTTAATATTGTTCATTTAATGAATTAAAAGATTAAACAAATATAAACTTTTATTATCTGGTAATATTAAAAAGGAAAGTTAAAATATTAAGTGGTTGGGGATATGTTATATAAAAACCCTTAAAGATTAAAGTAATAGCGTGGGCTTTTGTGCCCACGACTGGAGTCGAATGCTGACGCCTGGGTCAGCATCCTGATTTTGGCACGCCAAACATCAGGACCAGGTAGTTTTAAGAGCCTTCGGAATATCTGCTGATGAAGTCGGCAGTGCGTTCCTTGGACAGGTTCTTTAGTTTTTTTTCAAGGCTCATCGCCTCTGATCTGTTTTTCTTTTCGGTGAACCAAACAAGTAACCAGGGCCGATAACGTGCAGTAGCCTTTTCAAAACCAGAATTATGTCGTGACACCCTTTCTTCCACATTGTTTGTCTGCCCCTTGTAATATGTATCAAAAGTTTCGGAGTATAGTATGTAAACGAAGTATTTCATAAATGCAAAAAGCTTCCGATATAAAGGGAAGCTTTTGTGCCCACGACTGGAGTCGAACCAGCACGTCCTTTCGAACACTACCCCCTCAAGGTAGCGTGTCTACCAATTCCACCACGTGGGCATAAAATTGGGGTGTAAATATAGGAAGGCATAATTGAAGATAAAATTTATTGATGTTTTTATTTTTGTTCAATCCCAAAGTCAAATGTCCTGTTTATAGATGTCTTTTAACAAAAGTTCAGTACCCAAGTCATTAACAATTTTTAAATCGTATCGAATATGTAAATCTGTACCTATGGGGCAGTCATAATAAATACGCCAAGCATCCGATTCCTTGACGCCAATACAACCATTTGAAGATGCTTTGCCAAGCGATTTTGGATTGGTGGTTGGGTGTATAAGTTGACCATTTCTTAAGCCACTTATTTCTGTTACAATCCATGGGATTTGAGGCATCAGCGTAGTTTTATTATCATCACGGCGCGTTACAAAAAATTGCTTCCCCGTTGTAGGGTTATAAAAAGCGGGATTTTTTCGAAAGCGTATTATGTGGCCATTGCCTGTTTTGGTCCTAAGGTCGGTGAGCTTTTCCCCCATTTTTAAATATTTATGTTTGTTCTGTCCAATCCTGATTGAATATATAGCTGTAACTATAGAATCTTTAAAAATCCGTAATTTATATTCAGGTAAGTTTATATCAATTCTTGTCTTACCAAAGGCATCTATAATTGAATACGCTTCTAAGGAATCGGGTATAAATAGGCTGTCTTTTGGTTTAAGGACGATCATTTCTCTTTGATCATAAACAAATGAATCCCTCGCTGCCATTCTATAATAGTCTGTATTGGCCAGGGTATCAATGATCCATGAATTAAAGTTGACCAATATATGTTCTGAAAGTGGGTATTGGGTTAAGGAGTCATAAGCTGTAACCAATGAATCCATATAATCAAAATAGTTTTTAATTGGTACAGTATCCTGGACTAAAATATATCTTGAAATTGAATGGTTTTTCGCAACCATTACTCGGTCTGGAAGTGTATTTTTTGTACTAGCTTCCTTATTGCTTTCCAAAAGTTTAGCTAAGGTTATGCTAATCAAAAGCAGTAAAAGAAAAGACAGTGTATATAAAAGCCTCTTTGACATTTGACCAATGTTCTAGTTTTAAGGTTTGGTGCTGTTATCCAGATGATGGGTGTCATTCATTACAAAAAGTCCCATATCGTTTATTTCCTTACGTATTATTTTCAACACGGCAGCATTTAAATATTCAAAGGATATTAATCTATTTTTCGGCTCTACCTTCACATTCCAAATATTCCTCATGTTGTGAAGCCTTTCTAGTATCACTTTTTTGTCTAAAGGTGAAATTGTTTGCAGTATTTCAAATGTTGTTTTCATAACACTTTTATTCTTGGTACTAAGTTATTTGACATTTATGAGCTGTGAAATGAGCAAGATCATGTGTGTTAATTTCCTTTTTATACTATTCATCATATATGACTTAGGTCATTTATTCAATACGTAGTTAAAAGTATCTTTGAGTAGTTCCTTTTCAAAAGTGATTGAAGATGGCATACGCAGAACAAACCACCAGAAAGCTTAGACAGTTCTTTGTTGAAATAGGAGAGCTATCCTATTTTGCTATGCGCTTCTTTAAGGAAGTACTAAAACCACCATGGGAGTTTAAGGAACTTTTACGGCAATGCTTCAATATGGGTAATAGATCTTTTGTTCTGGTTGGTGTCACAGGGTTCATCATTGGTTTAGTGCTAACCTTACAATCAAGACCTACGCTATTAGAGTTTGGTGCTGTTTCTTGGATGCCCAATATGGTGGGTATTTCGATCGTAAGGGAAATTGGCCCAGTTATCACAGCTTTAATCTGTGCTGGCCGTATTGCATCGGGAATTGGGGCCGAGCTTGGCTCAATGAGGGTTACCGAGCAAATTGATGCCATGGAAGTTTCAGGAACCAACCCCTTTAAGTATTTAGTGGTCACGCGAATTGCGGCTACAACTTTGATGCTTCCATTGCTGGTTATATATGGTGATATCATTGCACTGTATGGATCTGCTTTGGTCGAAAATTTAAAAGGAGATGTATCTTTTCAATTATATTTTAATACCGTTTTCGATGCCTTGGAATTTGGTGATTTAATACCGGCAACCGTTAAATCATTTTTCTTTGGCTTTACAATAGGTCTAGTTGGTTGTTATAAGGGATATTACAGCAAGAAAGGAACAGCAGGCGTTGGAGTAGCAGCAAATACAGCGGTAGTAATGGCATCATTACTTCTCTTTTTTGTTGACTTTATAGCCGTTTTTGTATCTGATATTTTTTATGAACTTTGATATGTTGAAAAATGAAGAAATATTGAATAAGGCAGATTCCAATATGGGTGATGAACCCGTAATCGATATCCGAGATCTTCGCAAAAGTTTTGGCGATAACCATGTTTTAAACGGTTTTTCACTGCGACTTGACAAGGGCGAAAACCTTGTGGTTATGGGCAAATCGGGTTCTGGCAAATCGGTTATGATCAAATGTTTGGTAGGGCTTATGTTGCCTGACAGCGGGTATATCTCGGTAATGGGAAAAGAAATTAAAACGTTGGATAGAAAAACACTTGACG
>JABDKZ010000315.1 GCA_013001935.1 Maribacter sp. | reverse complement strand
GCGGTTCAATTATGAATTCTTTGAAAGTGTTTAGGTTTTGAATATAATTTACTCTAGCACCTCCTCGGGAATACAGTCTCTGGTTGGGTGATTTGTACTCCAGTTCGGAAAATATGGAATGCGTTCTTAGCACACCTTTAATGTTATTACTATAAGGGGGTTGGGTAACTTCTGAAAAATTCAGGACACCAGTTTCCTTTAATTGGTAACCATTCAACCACTGTAAGTCCTCATTGAGTTTATATATAGTATTCAATTTTAAGGCTGTCTCAAGAACCTCGTTTTCCTGAAGCAAGACTTGTTCTGAATTTGCCGAGGTGTTTTCTGATCTAAGATTGTAGCTGGTATAGTAGGCATTGATTTTCGTAGCGAAAACATCACTCCAATTGCTTTCCATACTCCCACCAAAAGAAATATTCATTTGCTTTAAACGGCTCTGGGTCTCACTTGAAGTTGTAAGGTTTTGTTCGCTATAGTCAAGGTTGTTATTGGTATTGATGAAGCTAACCCGAATTTTATGATCGGCGTTTAAATCATAAAGTAGTTTCGCCGTAAAATCATAGAAATAAAAGTTTTCATCTCTTTGAATATCATCTGATGAGCCAGTGCTTCCTTTGATCTGTGTATCCTGAAATGCTCTTTTAAAGAACTCATCATAAGTCGGGGTATTAAAAAAGTCGGTGAGCGAACGTCTCCCGGAAAATTGGAATGCTGTCTTATTCGTAATAGGAACTTGCCCATAAATATCGCCATTGATCAGATTAAAACCGGCCCCTCCGAAAAAGTCCCCTGCAATTTCATTTTTAGTTTCAATATCAAGTACTCCGCTTACCCCATCCCCGTATTGGGCGCTTGTACCATTTTTTATCAGGGTTACCTTGTCTGTTAAGTAAGGATTGAAGGCTGATATAAGGCCAAAAAAGTGTCCGGATTGGTACATTTTAATACCGTCCCAAAGTATAAGATTTTGATCATTGGTGCCTCCACGAATATTGATATTAGAAACCGTTTCGTCAATGCTTTTTATCCCTGGCAATGCTTGTATGGTCTGTAATACGTCAGGTTCTATAAGTCCTGGTAGGATCCCAAAATCTTCAGGGGTTAATTGAATGCCCCCATCAATGCGCTTACTAAGTCCGGTTGTTAAAAACTGATATACGATTACTTCATCGAGTTGTTCAAAACTAAGGTCCAATAATAAAGTTTTGCACGGATTTTGGCCAGTGAGTTCCTCAGCAGCGATAAATAGTGGTTTAAAACCAATATGTTTTATCTGGATAATACTCTTTCTTGGAAGATTCTGCAGTGCAAAATGACCATCCTGATCGGTTATTATTGCCATTTCACTTCCCAAGACCTCTACGGTAGAACCTGTTACCGTGTTTTCCTTATAATTATCCAGTACAGTTGCACAAATATCGACAGTGGTGCTTTTGGTCACTGTATAGTAGCGTTCATTTAATTTTTTAATCTTTATTTGCGTTTGGTTTTGTATACTATTAAGTATCTCCTGCAGACTTTCCGTATTTGGAATACGTATAGCTACGTCTCCAATATCCTCATCTACATAGGAGAATTTTATATCGTATTTCGATTCCAGATTTTGAAGTAATTCAACTAGATTAACGGTACGCGCATTCCCGTCTTGTGCCATTACTAATGTGGGAATAGATAATAACAGCAAAAAGATGAAAAAAAAGAAAAGTTGTTTAAGGTGCGCTTTCGGCATAGAACAACACTTTTTGTCCTTCTAATTTAAACCTTATTTGAGAAGGAACACTAATACTCTGTAACGCTAAATCTGTATTTGTGTTGCTAAAAGTGCCTGTAAATAATTTATTAATATCAATATTTTGGGTTTCAACCGTAATATTATGTTGTCTTTGGAATTCATCCAAAACGTATTTTAAAGGAATACTCTTAAAAGTACTCTCATTGTTCACCCATGAAGGGGCCGTAGTATTTGGTTTTTCAGTTTCCATAACTTTCCCGTCAATAACCATAAAAGATGTTCCCGCAGGGAGTTTGGTTTCCTTGGAATTAAAAGTAACACTGACCAGCCCTTCGAAACAGGTAACCTCAAAAAAGCCTTTTCTGTTTTCAACATTGAACTGTGTTCCTAAAACGGCCACGGTACCATGAGCTGTAGACACCGTAAAACGTTTTCCTTTGGCGACTTTGAAAAAAGCTTCGCCTTCAAGGGATACATTCCTGTCCTTATCCCAATTTTTCTCACTATACGTGATTTTGGAATCGGCATTTAATAGTATTTCAGAAGAGTCAGGAAGAACTACCTCTTTATTTTCAGCATATTGGGTGGCAATATTTTCAGTCAAGGTATTCAAATAAAAATAAGAACCTACCATTATAAGGGTAACGGCAGCAGCGACACGTAAGAACCTTTTGAATGGTTTTAATCTAACCACTTTAGGCTCCTGTAATGTTCGTCTATTTTGTAACGCCTCAAACGCATTGTCCATATTAAAACTAGGGGCTTCCAAAGTACTGGAGGTCTCAAGAATTCGCTGATAGGATGCGTACTCGTCAGAATTCTTGAATTCTGCGAGCTCAGCCTCTGTGAGTTCATTGTTGAGCCATTTTGCCAAGTAATTTTCTTGCATGATTTCTAGCTTTATATCTTAATAACAAT
>JABDKZ010000091.1 GCA_013001935.1 Maribacter sp. | reverse complement strand
CTATTTATTGGAACATTGTGATCCCGAGTATGTTAATTTCCAAATGGATTTGTATTGGGTAACAAAAGCTGGAGCTGATCCTATAGCTTATTTTGAAAAGAATCCGGGTCGTTTTAAAATATGGCATGTAAAAGATATGGACAAAGAAGGGCGATTTGCACCTGTAGGACAAGGACAAATTGATTTTGCACGGATCTTAGCCAATAAAAAACTATCAGGTATGAAGTACTATATGGTTGAACAAGATAGGACCTTCAATGGGATGAAACCGCTTGAAGCAATTAAAATCAGCCATGAAGGGCTAAAGAAATTTGGTTTTGAATAGGTATAAAAAAGTTTAGTACTATTTCAGATTTTCCTTAAAAAAATCAATGGTTCTTCCCCAAGCTAATTCTGCTGCCTCCCTGTCATACCTGGGTGTCGTATCGTTATGAAAACCATGGTTGGCATTACTATAAGTATAGGCTTTAAATTTTTTCCCATGTTGCTTTAAAGCGGCTTCATAAGCGGGCCAGCCTTCATTTACACGTTTATCCAATTCCCCAAAATGCAATAATAAAGGAGCATTTATTTTTTCGATATCCTCCTTGGGTTGGCCACCATAAAACGGAACTGCCCCTGCTAAATCCGGAACTTTCACCGCCATCATATTCGAAATCCAACCCCCAAAACAAAAGCCCACAACCCCTACTTTGCCAGAACATTGGGGATGTGATTTCAAATGTTCAAAGGCTGCGATAAAATCTTCCAGCATTTCGTTGCGATCTCGTTTTCGCTGTAATTGGCGACCATCATCATCGTTGCCGGGATATCCACCCAAAGGCGTTAAGGCATCTGGGGCCAATGAGATAAAACCTGCCAAGGCAGCCCTTCGTCCCACATCTTCTATATGTGGATTTAATCCTCGATTTTCATGCACTACCACAATGCCCGGAAGTTTTTCTTTGACCTCAATAGGTCTAGAAAGCAATCCCTTTATTGTACCTCCACCTTTCGGGGAATCATAGGTTATATATTCAGATTTTAATTGTGGGTCATCCTGTTTAATTTGAATTTTCTTTACATAATCAGGGGAAATAAAGCTTAGTAAAGAGGACACCGTAAGGCCACCTACGGCGTAGGTAGCTAGTTTGTCTACAAACAACCGTCTGCTTACCCTATTATGTGCATAGTCGTCATAGAGATCAAATACCTCCTGCTTAATGTCTTCCTTTTTAATTTTTTTCATAATGTCTTGTGCTTGTTTAACAAATCTTGCTTGTGTAGCTATCCCTAGAGTACTTATTCTTATTGTTTATGGTATTTTAATTTGGGGCTAATAAAAAAGCTTGTAACTAAAGATAAGAAACTTTATTAGATTATGTAGCATAGGCCTTGATGCTGTAATGGAAGTAAATGAATTAAAGGTATTAGCACCAAATAAGTGTACCTATTTTATATCCAAAATTATAAAACCTATGAAAAATTACTAGCTGGATGTTGAAAAGCTTTACCGACTTTTGGTTCATATAAGAACCCCAAAATCTTAGCACCATGAGAAATTCTTTTACTTACAATGCGGCAATCTTGTTGATTATTACATTTTATTTTAATACAATAACCGCACAAACATCAAAAACCTCCAAAACTGATCATGCAGAAACCTATGATACCCAAAAAAGGGTGGCAAGCTATTTGAAACTCAAAAAAATGGGTTATGAAGAAAAGGAGATTTTCGAAGATTTAGGAAACGCCAATTTCCTTTCTGAAAAGTATGAAACAGCGTTATTTTGGTATGACAAACTCAAAGAACATAGTCCCAATGGCGTTTTAAATGATAGCTATGAGAAAAGGTATAAATATGCCTTAAGAAAATCTATGGGTATAGAAGTTTCATCAATGCCCGAGCACCAGGATTGGTTAACAATGATCAAATCTGATTACGAAATGTATCGGAGCCCTTTAAATAGTGGCGCTACCGAATTAGCAGATAATCGCAAATCTAAAGGAGCGTTATTAAAAAGTGAATACTTTGCAAATAATAGTACTTCTGGAAAGAGAAAAGCATATCCGGTTAATCTTGAAAAACTTAACCCCGAAAATGTGTACGAATCGCCGATAGTATTAACGGCTGATGGAAATACGGCCTACTTTAGCAAGTCTATATATCAAAAACCATTAACCGGTATTTTCTCGAAAAAAGAATTGGTACATAAAATCTATCAGGCAAAAAAGAAAAATGGTGAATGGAAAAGCATTCGTGAAGTTGCTTTATGTCCCAAATATTCATCAGCCATGCATCCAACAGTTTCTTATGATGGCAAGCGTTTGTTCTTTGCATCGGACATGCCGGGCAGCTATGGTGACTTCGATATTTACGTTGCTACAGTTCACAATGATGGTTCATTAGGGATAGCAAAGAACCTTGGAGAAAAAGTAAATACGAAGAAGAATGATCTATATCCAAATTTAGTAGGAACCAAAACATTGCTCTTTGCATCTGAAGGACGAGAGGGTGAAGGCGGATTGGATGTTTTTATGGTAGATGTAGATCAGAAGCATGTTGGTTATGCCATAAACCTAGGAAGCTCTATCAATAGTAAGGA
>JABDKZ010000182.1 GCA_013001935.1 Maribacter sp. | reverse complement strand
CCGTAATGCTGATAGCAACCTACTTTGGGGAAGAAGAAATACATTGGGGTTCCGACTCTGAACGGACCACTGGGCTTATCATTAGCATACTGGTCATTCAGATTGTTGCCATTTTCGGAGCTACGGTTACCGCCTTGGCCTCTAAGAAATTTGGCAATATCCAAACACTCGTAGTCGTGAATATACTCTGGCTACTGATCTGCATCTATGCATATTTTGTGATTACGCCCATTGATTTTTACATAGCTGCTGGTTGTGTTGGCATAGTGATGGGCGGTATACAGGCATTGTCAAGATCTACCTATTCCAAATTTATTCCTGCGACTACCGATACTGCTTCATTCTTTAGCTTTTACGATGTGGCTGAAAAGATAGGTATTGTAATAGGCACCTTTTTGTACGGGTTTGTTGCCCAATATTCAGGGAGTATGCGTAACGCGATAATTTTTCTGGGTCTGTTCTTTCTTATGGGAATGTTTCTGCTTATGAGGGTAAATAGAAAAAGAGCATAAAAAAAGTCCCGACGTAAATGTCAGGACTTTTGCTTGATTGTTGCTCGCTTTTTGACTTGCCTGCACTTAGCAGGTTATGCTTTTGTTATATCTCCTGAACCTGAGGTTTTTGTATCTACTTTTTCAGGATTTCCTTTATAGTGAATATCTCCAGATCCAGATACCCTTGCTTTTAACCTTTGATTTGCTGTGACCTTTATGTCAGCAGAACCCGAAACTGTGGCATCAACATTGTCGGCTTCTAAGTCGAAGGCCTTTATATCACCACTTCCAGAAATGGTCACATCAAAATCAGTTGTGGAACCACTTAAATTAATATCCCCGGATCCGGACATAGAAGCGCTTATTGAACTGGCATCGATATCTAAGGTAATATCCCCGGAACCTGACATAGACGTCTTGAAGGCCTCTGATTTTATGTTCGTTTTGCCCACAATATCGCCAGAACCCGAAAGTGAAACGGCATCAATACTTTCAACCGGTACGGTAATATGAATTCCTTCTTTCCAAGTCGATGGTTTTAAGTTCATTCCCTTTTCAACCTTGATGACCAGTTTACCATTTTTAACCTCGGTTATGATGTGTTCTAAAAGGTTTTCCTCACCTTTTAAGGAAATATTCCCTTCGTTCCCATCTACAAGGTCAACATCGAACCATCCGGAAACGGCTACCTCGTCATAATCCCCTGTTGACCTTTCAATAGTTACCATATTGCCATTCCCTTTTACTCTCTTTCCCCATTGAGCCGTACAAGAGAGGGTAAATAATACGACTAAACTTAGTGTTGCTAATTTTTTCATTTGTCTGATTTATTGATTGATTATTAGTTTTTTGAAAATGATATTCCCCCGTATTCACTGTCGATAGATACAACATTCCCACTATCGGGTTTACCGTGGTACCCCTTGTAATATCTATTACTGGATTTTTCAGTACTTATGTTTATCTCAAATTCATCCTTACCACTAACTCCAGCATATTCTGTTCTTATTTCAAAATCAAAGTGATAATCTGGATCATAACCTATTTTTATACCGGTATAGTCAGAACTAACGCGCAAGTTACCGGCATCTTCAGCCATATTTTTTATCCTAAGGGACCCATAATCAGCATTAACATCTACATTGCCATGAATGGTCCCTAATTTTACATTAATGTAGTCCCCATTGCCTTCCACATTGTTTGCTTCGCCTACCTCAATATTACCATAATCACTGGAATAATGCAAGTTTTCCATTTGGTTGATTGTAGAATTTGTATAGTCGGCATTTACTTTTAAATCTCCTGCTTTTTCAATGGTAAAACCGGAGTAATCCGCTTTTATCTCACCACTGTTTATATACCCTATATTAGATTTTGATGTGTAATCAAAGTTCAAATAATTGTTTCTTCCTCTAAGTTCGCCTATCTCTAATCGGCCATAATCACAGTTTATTTTAGCATGGCCATCAACCCTGTCCAAATTAATATTGCCATAATCATTGTCTAAGTGAACGCTATTTTTAATTGGCATTTTAATAGTATAATTAATTTGCATGTTCACATTGTTATTACCCCAGTTCCATCCCCAACCGCTTTTGTTTTTATTAAATCGGGTCTTTGCGGAAACCATTGAACTCGTGGCTTCAAAATCCACAGTAATCCCGTCTAGTTTCTTTTGAACCTTTTCCTCATTATTGCCACTTGTTTTAATGTGGACTTCGATTAGTACCCGATCCTCATTCCATGAAGTAATGTTTAAATTACCATAACTGTTGTTCACTTTTAGGAGTGCATCGGAATTAACGGCGAATTCCTTTTTTATGGTTTTTTCCTTGGTATACTTGCCCTTAAGTTTGCCATCGTTGGCAGAAAGGACCATTGGTGCTACTAAAAGTAGTGCTGCGGCGTATTTAAATAGTAAAGTTTTCATCATTGTAATTTTTTAAATTCTTGATTGTTTCAATTTGATTGACGACGTCCTCTAGGAGGTCTATTCTTGTTTGAAAGTTGGTTATCATGGCGCTTAAGATCAATTTGTCATTACCACCATTGATTAAATCGGTCTCCAATTTTTTGTAATTGGTTTCTAACTTCTTTAGTTGGATCATGGTATCACTAATGATCTTTTGAGCCTCAGGAGAACTTTCATTTTCAAGTAGTTTTACCTGGTCTTCAATGAGACTGGCAAAATAAACCTGTGTATTGCTTACCTCCGGTGAAATTTTTGCCACTTTCTGATCTATTGTGGGATTTGAATTATAAACACCAATGGTAATAAGACATAAAACAGCTACAGATGCAGCGATAGCTAATGGTCGCCACCAATTACGCTTCTTTTTTTGTAGCGTTATAACCTGATTGGCATTGTTCAGTTTCTCCAAAAAACGTTCACTATGTCCTGCTTTTGGCTCCTCAGTATCAAAAGTTCCTTGCAGATTTTTGAATACATCTCTAAATTCATCCTTTTCCATTAGTAAGCATTTATCATTTTTTTCCTTAAACTTTCCTTTGCCCGTGAAATCGTTGTGCGGCAATTTGCGTAGCTTATGTTCATTATGGTACTGATTTCTTCATAATCATACCCTTCTATTAAATGTAAGGTCAAAGAAATTCTGTAATTATCTTTTAACCGTTTCATGGTCTCCATAACTTTTTGAGCCTTCAGTTCGGTAAACACATGATCCGAAGCAATCCCATCATTATCTTCGACCTTGTACAATATGTCATCCAGTGCAACCTCATTCTTTTTTCGTTGCTTTCTGTAATGATAGATACTGTTGTTTATCACAATTCGCTTTAACCAGGAACCGAAGGTTACCTCACCTTTGAATGAATGCAGTTTCGTAAACGCGTTTAAAAAAGATTCTTGCATTACATCTTCGGCTTCAGCACTGTTTTTTACAATTCGCAAAGACGTGTTGTACATGGCTTTGTAATAGCGATTGTAAATTTCCATTTGCGCACTTTGTTTCCCTTCAAGACACAATTGTATTAAATCATCAGTATGTTCTCTTACGTGGCTCAAAAAGTAATCGATTTGCTTAATAGATGACCTAATTTAGCCATTGTTACAGTTTCTTGGAAATAATTAGCCCTATTGGCACAACAATTGCAAAATAGGGTTGAATATGATGTGTTCTAGAGCCCATATTTAAAGGGAGTAGGACGATGTAAAGCTTTTGAATATCACTAAAAACATACCATCACTGTTAGATATATGACAGAATGGCTGAAATAATAATATGGGAGATTCTAAATTTTCAAATTTTGACAATATGTCCTTACAAAGTATTGACCAGGATGCCGAGTTGATACCCCTATTGACCCCCGAGGATGAAGAAGAGATGAACAATGAAGGGTTGCCAGAAACACTGCCTATTTTACCTTTGCGTAATACAGTGCTGTTTCCCGGAGTTGTTATTCCCATTACGGCTGGGAGGGATAAATCAATAAAATTGATAAAAGATGCGAACAACGGTTCAAAAGTAATCGGTGTTGTTGCACAGAAAGACGAAAAAACCGAAAATCCCGGTGTTAAGGATATTCATACCTTAGGAACGGTTGCCCGGATACTGAGGGTGTTGCAAATGCCCGATGGAAATACAACGGTTATTATTCAAGGTAAAAAGCGTTTTGAAGTTGCTGAAATTCTTACAGAGAAACCCTATATGACGGCAACTGTTAGAGAAACATTGGAAGAAAGACCTGATAAGGATGGACAAGAGTTCTTGGCCATTATAGAATCTATCAAAGACTTGGCTTTAAAGATCATAAGAGACAATCCGAACATACCAAGTGAGGCATCATTCGCCATAAAGAATATACAGAGCAATTCATTCCTTATCAATTTTGTTTCTTCCAATTTAAATTTAGAGGTAAACGAGAAACAGGAATTGTTGGAAATAGGAAATCTTCAAGAAAGGGCATTGGCTACCTTGAAGTATATGAATGTTGAATTGCAAAAATTAGAGCTAAAAAATGTGATTCAATCCAAGGTCCGTAGTGATATGGACCAGCAACAGCGCGAATATTTTCTGCATCAACAAATGAAGACCATTCAGGAAGAATTGGGTGGGGTCTCCTATGATGAGGAAATCGCTGAAATGCGCATTAAAGCCAAGGATAAAAAATGGGATGCCAAAATCGCTGAACATTTTGAGAAGGAATTGGCAAAAATGCAGCGCATGAATCCTCAGGTTGCTGAATATTCTATTCAAAGGAACTATTTGGATTTATTCCTTGACTTACCCTGGAATGAATTTTCACAAGATCAATTCGATTTAAAGAGAGCCCAAAAAATATTGGACCGTGATCATTACGGTCTCGAAGATGTAAAAAGACGTATCATAGAGTATTTAGCGGTTCTGAAACTTCGTAATGATATGAAATCCCCGATTCTTTGCCTATATGGTCCTCCGGGAACAGGAAAAACCTCTTTGGGAAAATCGGTTGCTGAGGCTTTGGGCCGGAAATATGTGCGAATGTCATTGGGAGGATTGCGTGATGAAGCTGAGATTCGTGGGCACCGCAAAACCTATATTGGAGCAATGCCAGGTAGAATCGTCCAAAGTTTGAAAAAGGCCGGAACCTCTAATCCTGTATTTATCCTCGACGAAATTGACAAGCTGGCAAGTAGTCATCAAGGCGATCCTTCCTCAGCCATGCTAGAAGTCTTGGATCCTGAGCAGAACAGTGAATTTCACGACAATTTCTTGGAAATGGGATATGACCTTTCCAAGGTAATGTTCATAGCAACTGCCAATAGCCTAGCTACTGTTCAGCCAGCTCTAAGGGATAGAATGGAAATCATCAATGTTTCGGGGTATACCATTGAGGAGAAAGTTGAAATCGCAAAACGGCACTTGTTGCCCAAGCAATTAAAAGAGCATGGGCTTCAATCAAAGGATCTTAAGCTCGGGAAACGCCAATTGGAAAAAATCGTTGAAGGATATACCAGGGAATCAGGAGTTCGTACTTTGGAAAAACAAATTGCCAAAGTTGTTCGTTTTGCAGCAAAATCAATAGCTGTTGAAGAAGAATACAATGTTAAAATCAGTAATGAGGACATTGAGAAAATATTAGGGCCTGCCCGAATGGAAAGGGATAAATATGAGAACAACGATATCGCCGGGGTCGTAACCGGTCTGGCTTGGACAAGAGTAGGGGGTGATATTCTATTTATTGAATCGATCTTATCAAAAGGAAAAGGAACGCTGAATATTACAGGTAACTTGGGCAAGGTCATGAAAGAGTCGGCTACGATTGCCTTGGAATACATAAAGTCCAACGCTACTAGTTTCGGAATAGATTCCACAGTTTTTGATAGGTACAATGTACATATTCATGTGCCGGAAGGGGCTACCCCCAAAGATGGTCCAAGTGCGGGAATTACCATGTTGACGTCTTTAGTATCCTTGTTTACACAGAAGAAAGTAAAAAAGAGTTTGGCGATGACCGGCGAGATTACTTTGCGGGGCAAGGTATTGCCAGTGGGAGGTATAAAAGAAAAAATCCTCGCTGCCAAAAGAGCTAAAATCAAGGAAATTATTCTAAGTGAAGAAAACAAAAAAGACGTTCTTGACATTAAGGAAGACTATTTAAAAGGACTTTCTTTTCATTATGTCTCGGAAATGAGCGAGGTCATTGACCTGGCAATTACAGATCAGAAAGTAAAAAACGCAAAAAAGCTTTAGCGCAGTAAGACGTCATTTTTCTGTCTATTTTTGATGTATGAAAAAAATAACCATTGCCATAGATGGCTATTCATCAACGGGTAAAAGCACTATTGCTAAGCAATTGGCAAAAGCTTTAAGCTATGTTTATGTAGATACTGGCGCCATGTATAGGGCAGTTACCCTTTATGCTATGCGAAATGGTTTCGTCAATGAAGCGAAGAGCGATATCGTCGGATTGGTAAAATCTTTACCACAAATTAATTTGAAGTTCATTTACAATGACTCCTTAGGTTTTGCTGAAATGTTTCTGAATGAAGAAAACGTTGAGCGGGAAATTAGAACCATGGAAGTCTCCAGACTGGTGAGTAAAGTGGCTACCATTGAGGAGGTTCGTAAAAAATTGGTGCTCATTCAAAAGGCAATGGGTCTTGAAAAGGGCATTGTCATGGACGGTAGGGATATAGGTACAGTCGTGTTTCCAAATGCCGAGTTAAAAATATTCATG
The DNA here is from genome assembly GCA_013001935.1 of Maribacter sp. Lineage (GTDB taxonomy): Bacteria > Bacteroidota > Bacteroidia > Flavobacteriales > Flavobacteriaceae > Maribacter_A. The sequence goes on along the minus strand of JABDKZ010000182.1, from coordinate 1,732 downwards.
ACCGCATCACCAGAAAAAAGAGCTACCCGACGCTATAAGGAATTATTGGAAAAAGGGGAGGATATTGACTATGAAGATGTCTTGAAGAATGTTGAACATCGCGACTATATTGATGTTCATAGAGCCATATCCCCATTGAAGAAGGCTGAAGATGCTATCAACTTCGATAATAGTGATATGGGGCTGGAAGAACAGTTCAATAGGGTACTTGGTTACGCAAAAAGGGTAATTGCAGAGCAAAAAAAAGACGTTCAATGAACGCCTTTTTTAATATATGAATGCTGGTTTTATACCTAGGGATTAGGAATTACCAAAACCTGATCAGGATGAATAACATCAGGATTCTTTAGAATATTGGTATTCGCAGCAAAAATTTGCTTGTACTTCATAGGGTCTCCATAATAATGTTTTGCAATTTTACTTAAAGATTCCCCGCTCTTAACAGTATGTCTATGAAATACTGAATCGTCAGCTACGGTTATGTTGGCTTTTAGATCGTACGGCTGATCTCCGCCAATTTCCTTTATTTTATCCCACAAAAGGTTTTTTTCATATTGTGTTCCAGCCATACCTTTAATCTTTAGTACACCATTTTCTTCAGTAACTTTTCCGTCTTTGATTGCCAATAGTTCACCAAGATCTAAAACTGCTTGATATTTTGCTTTTACGCTCATTTTTCTTATTTGTTTATAGTTAATAATTCTGACCGTGAAGATAATAATTTAAGTATTATTTGACGAAAAAATGGGCGAAATACTATAACGATAATCATCTAACCGCTATACTAGTTTGTAAATAGATATTAATATTGTAGTTTTGCACTCCTTTTTTACGGCAGGAACAAGAGCAGGAAAGGAATATTAGAATTATTTCATAACAACTTCTACGATAGCCGTGTCGCTTTTGTTAAATCGTAGAATACAAATTAAATCAGCAAATGGCTGAAGAAAAAGCAAAAGCGGAAACTGCAGAAACTACTGCAGCAGCGCAAGAAACTGTCGAGGCAGTTAAAGAAGTAAAAGAGGAGGCTCCCGCCCAAGACCCCCAAGAATTTTTGGAAAACTTCAATTGGGAAAAATACGAACAAGGAATAGAGAAAGTTGAGGACTCTAAATTAGAAGAGTTCGAGAAACTTGTATCTGAAAATTTTGTAGATACTGCTGATGAAGAAGTAGTTACTGGTACTGTTGTTTATTTAACAGATCGTGAAGCCATCATCGATATTAATGCAAAATCTGAAGGTGTAATCTCTTTAAACGAATTTCGTTACAACCCAGATTTAAAGGTCGGTGATAAAGTAGAGGTATTGATCGATATCCGAGAAGATAAAAGCGGTCAATTGGTACTTTCACATAGAAAGGCTAGAACCATCATGGCTTGGGATAGGGTTAATGCCGCCCATGATAAAGAAGAAATTGTAAGTGGTTTTGTAAAGTGCAGAACCAAAGGAGGGATGATTGTCGATGTTTTTGGCATCGAGGCTTTCTTACCAGGTTCTCAAATTGATGTTAAACCTATCAGGGATTACGATCAATACGTGAACAAAACAATGGAATTCAAAGTTGTTAAGATCAACCACGAATTCAAGAACGTAGTGGTTTCACATAAGGCACTTATTGAAGCGGATATTGAAGAACAGAAAAAAGAGATCATCAGCCAGTTGGAGAAAGGACAGGTCTTGGAAGGGGTTGTCAAGAACATTACTTCATATGGTGTGTTTATTGACCTAGGT